>DAOTMJ010000046.1 GCA_035450225.1 Candidatus Hydrogenedentota bacterium | reverse complement strand
ACTGTAGTCGCTTAGAAAAATCGGCGATTGTCCAATTCCCGCTGAACCGGGACAGGTACACTATTCACCGGGAAATACGAAGCGCTCCTCAATCGCAATCGAAGGAGTATCTCCATGCGCGAATTGCGGGAATCATGCCTTTGCGAAAAATCGGTATTCTGATACCGACCCCGCGCGAAGCGCGCGGATTCATCGCGGCAATGAAAATGCAGCGGTGCGATGCGGAGACGTATGTCTGCCGACTCCCCGGGACCACCGTCATCCTTCAAGTATGCGGCATCGGACTGAACAATGCGCGCAGGCAGGCGAATCGAATCGCCGGACAAGGGATCGATCTTCTTCTTCTGGCCGGTTTCTGCGGCGGACTCGATGCCGGACTCGCAGTGGGCGACCTTGTGGCGGACAACCAGTCGAGCGATCCCCGATTTTCCGGCCGTGTGGCCGCCATTGCCGCATCAAGGAACATCGGATTTCATCTCGGCGGGATCCATACATCGCCGGTGGTGCTGTGGCGCGCTGAAGACAAAACACGCTTGGGACGGGAATCGGGCGCCATCGCCGTTGACATGGAGAGCGGTGCGGTCCGCGATGTCTGCCGGATGCGGGATGTCCCCTATGGTTCATTCCGCACCGTAAGCGACACCGCCCGCCAAGATCTTCCTTCGGCCATGCGGCATCTGACGGCGGAAGGAAAAGCCAACCTCCGAATGTGGATCGCCCTTGCCTGCAATCCGCGCGACTGGTTTCGCGCCCGCCGCCTGCTGGCGGCGGCCCGCATCGCCGAACGCCATCTCACCGCCGCGCTCGTGGATTGGATACACGAGTGATATGGGTCACCCAAGAAAAAGCGGCATTTCTCGTGCTCGTGCACGAACCTACTGGCCCCTTCTAAGGACCTTCCTCAAGCCGCCGGTTCTACTGGTGGCGAGTGACTTCTGAGTGTCTTTTTGACCGCCGGCCGGAATCCACGGCCGGAACCGCTTTCAACCACCGATTCCCGGTTCAAGAAGCATCGAGTCCCTCGACCTCATTGAGACAATACTGCCACGGTGATGCCGCCGCGCGGTTTTCGGCGCCGCAATCCGCGAAATCTTCTTCACGCACAAGAATGTGCCGCTTTTCCGCGTCGAGCATGCCGCGCCGTTCGCAGTAACGAAGGAACTTTCGCCATCGCCGCTGAAACGAACGGGGATCGAGCAGCCGCGGATCCACAGTGAAACCGTCCGCCGCATGCCGTCGCGCGGCATGCCGAATGTGCTCCGCCAATTCGCTTGTCGAAATATCGGAATTGCCGCTCCTGGCCGCGGTCCGGAATTCGACGGCGGCAAGATATCCCACGGTAATCGCCGTCAGCTGGCGTGCGGTCTCGCGAACCCATCGGGACAGTTCCTCCTGAGACCATGCTTTCGCGCCATGGACAGGCGGCCCGACATGCACAAACACCGCCGGGCGGCCGGTCGTCGTGAAATCGTAGGTCATCGCGATGAATTGCATCACCGTGTCGCATGAAGCGCCCTGAAGCAGTTGAAACAATCCCGATCGGATGCGCCCCATCCGGCCGTCGGGCGACAAAATTCCTTCGGGTGACATGAACACGCAGCCGCCCGAGTCGAGCACGGCGACAAAACGTTCGAGGCACTCCGCGAGCCGCGCGCGGTGCCGTTCCCAAAGCCGTTCCGCGACATCGGGCATGAAGATGGACGTTTCCCGGAGCGTGAACAAGGCATCGCGGTACGGCCAGCGCAACAATTCGGCGATTGGGGTTTGCGCCGATGCGCCGGGAACCACGGTTTCCACGTCTTCCGCCAGGATTTCCCCGAGCGGCTTGTTGCCCCCGTCCTCGATGGCATCCAAAAGATGCGCCATGAGGAATCGCCGCCGCGCAAGCGCCATGGGAAGCCAGCCCATGCCCCGCATCAAGCCGCCGACACGCACCGGAAACAACAAAAAACTGAGCCACCGGGGCCGGCGAACGGCATACCCCGCAATGAACCCGGGAAGGTAGACATGCTCGCCGCACATGACGACACTGCGGCTTATGGCGCCGCGCCCACGGCACAACCAATACACCGTGCCCAGCGCCACGACACCGTCCGAATCGCGCTTGTGCAAGGCGATGTAGACAGCGCCCGGCCGGTTGGCCAGTTGAGCACGCCCCATGACGCGAACGCAAAACATGATGCGCGCCGTGGTCCAGAATCCCGCGTACAACAAAACGCGCAGCACCCGTCCCCACCAAGGGAAATGAAGCGGCGACGATCCGTCGTTGCCTGTCATACTGCCGGTCATCTTGTGTGCGTCCTCAGTAACGATAACAGGCGTTGGGCGGAATGTTACCGCTTTACGGCCTTGTTATCGCCGGACGGGACGACCGTCACGGGGGCGATGGCTTCAAGTTGTGGTTTCAGCACGTCGGCGGGACCCGTGACCACGATGACGAGACGATCCGGATCCAGGGTGGCTTTTGCGAGATCCACGCATTGATCCGCGGTTGTGCCCGCAACGCCTTTGAGGAGTTGCGCGAAATAATCCGCCGGCAGCCCATTGGATTCGATGAGCCACAGATCGCCCATGATCTGTTGTGGCGTTTCATGATCGGCGGGAAAACTTCCGGCGATATACGCCTTTGTATCGTCAATCTCAACGGGCGCCGGCGGTTCGTCTCGCAGTCGCCGGATTTCGTCGAGGCAGGTTTTCACGGCATCGGCGGCCGTCCCAACCTTGGTGAAGGTGCCCAGCGCGAACTGACCGGCCATCCGTTGTGCCGAATAGCCGCCGCTCGCACCGTAGGTCAGACCCTTCTTGACGCGGAGGGTGTCGTTTAGGCGGCTGCCGAACGCGCCGCCGAAATACCCGCTTACGACGCGGGAATGGAAATAGCGCGGATCGTCGCGCGTAATGCCGCGCTGTCCCACCCGGATTTGCACCTGATCGCCCGCCCTGTCCACGAGATAGATCTGTGTCGCCCGCGATTCGGGAATGGGCGGGACCTCGGGTCTCGGCTGTTTTCCTTTGGCCTCCCAACGACCCAGTGCGGCTTCGGCAAGACGGACGGCCTCATCGAGTTTCACGTCGCCCGCGAAATACAGCACAGCCATGTCGGGCCGCCCGAACCGTTTCCACCAATTTCTGAGATCTTTCACCGCCAAGGCTTCGACGTCCGCGACACACCCCAAGGGCCGTCGCGCATAGGGATGCTCGCCATAGAGGCGCCGTTCGAATTCGCGCCATGCGATATACGAAGGTTCTTGTTCCTGCACCGTGAGGCTCGTGATTTCTTCCTTGCGGCGCTTCTCGAATTCTTTCGCATCGAAACGCGGCGTTAGAATGGTCTCGGCCATGAGGTTCACGGCGCGTTCGAGGTGTTCGGTGAGGCAACCGCCCGACATCGCGGCATTGTCCATGCCCGAATACCCATCAAGCCAAATGGCGTAGGTGTCGAGTTCATCGGCCAGTTCCTCGGCGGTATGTTGGGCGGTGCCGCCTTTCGTCAGCATGCTCATGGCCATCGCCGCCGTTCCCGGTTTGTCTTCCGTCCATGCGCCGGCGCGAAGGCCTAACTGGAAACTCACAAACGGAACCTCGTGGTTGGGGACAACGACGACCTTGAGTCCGTTCGCGAGCGATCGCGTTTCAAAGTGCGGCGTCGGATCATATTCAAGCAAACCGGCGAACGGCGGTGACGCGGGAAAATCGGCGGGACGCAATACCCCGGGCCGTCCGGCGGGCGGCGGATTCGTCTCCGGCGGCGCCGTGATGGGCGCCTCGTCTTCGGCGCTTTTCTTTTTTGAAAAGAGGCCCGCCATGTTCGCCTCGACCTTGCCCCGGAACACCCGTTGAGGATCAAAATAGGTTCTCGCCACTTCCAACAGCCGTTCCGGAGTGATGCTCCGAATGCGTTCAAGACGCCTGTTGACGCGCGCGGTGTCGCCTTCAATCACCGTGGCCCGGCCGAGAACACTCGCCTTGCTCGAAACGTACAAGTCTTCCGTGACCAGGTTCCGAAGCATCTGATTGCGCGCCTTGGTCAATTCGCGTTCCGTCACAGGAGTTGAACGCAACAAGGCGACTTCTTCTTCGAGCGCCGCCAGCGTCTCGTCGTATTTCGTGCTCGTGGGATGGAGCGCGGCGCCGACCACGAAGACGCCGTCTTGCTCAAGGCTCCAATCAAACCACGCAATCTGAACCGCCAGGCCTTTCTCGGACACGAGACGGCGGTACAAGCGGCTGCTGTCGCCCCCGGCCAGGATGCGCCCCAAAAACTGCAACGCCGTCAAATCGTCGTTCGAGGCCGGCACGGTGCGATAGCCGAGTCCAACCAACGGAGCGGGGGCATTGTCCTGTTTGAAGATGACGGTCTTGGGCTGGTCCGGCATGGGTTCGCGAATGGTGACGCGCGGCGGGTCCGGATAACGCGGAATCCATCCGAAATACCGTTGCGCGAGCGCCTGCGCCTCCTCGTGCCGGACGGCGCCCGCGATGACGAGGACCGCGTTGTTCGGTGTGTAGTGCGAAGTCCAGAATGCGCGCAATTCCGGCACGGACGACGCGCGCAAATGCGGAATGTTGCCGATGGGCGACCAACGATAGGGATGCACCTTGAAAACTTCCGCAAGCGCCTCCTCGTTGAGCGTGCCGTATGGCGCATTCAGGCCAAGCCGCCGCTCTTCCTCGACGACCTTGCGTTCGGTGTCGAACGACGCCTGATCGATTTTGAGGAAACTCATGCGTTCGGCTTCGAGCCACAGCGCCAGTTCGATTTGGTTCGCCGGAAGCGCCTCGAAGTAGACGGTCTGATCGAACGACGTATAGCCGTTGCAGCGTCCGCCGGCCCGCCGCACGAGATCGAAGTGGCTCGTCGGACCCAGGCGATCCGTGCCGCGAAACATCATGTGCTCGAACATGTGCGCGAAACCCTGCCGCTCCGGATCCTCATCCTTCGATCCGACGTGGTACCAGAGATTCACGTTGACGATCGGACACGAGAAGTCTTCGAGCGTAATCACGCGGAGGCCGTTGTCGAGTTCGATGGAACGGTAGTCGAGATACCCCGGCTCGCTCCCCCACGCCACGGCGGCAAGACAGGCGAGTAAAAACAACAGCATCCGGCCCCAAGGTTTCATTGGCGCGATTCTCCACATGTTGTACGGCTTGATGGTTCTCGTCCGTCTCCAACCTTTCCAACGTCGCATGGCTCAACCCGGCACGCCGAGTTTACGCAGGATCGTCATCATGGGACACCAGTTCGTCAGCGCCGACTGGGCCAGATTCACTCCGACAAACCCCGTGAACAAAAGCCAATAGGGGCTATGAACCGCCGCCAGCACGGCGGATGCCGTTACCAAGGTACCGGCTATTAGACGCAGCCATCGGTCAACCGTCATAAAATACGCTCCTTGTCGTTACCCCAAAACGGGCCGAAATCACCCTTATCATGCCCAAACCGGCACGGTATGGGCAAAGTCTAATGATATAAACAGCACGGGAGCCTTGAATATGTCCAGAATCTTCATGCCGTTGATGGCCCTTGCGTTATTGCCCGGCTGCGTCTCCGTCTCCGATCCCGGCGCATGGCCGCCCCAGTCCGTCGAGCGCAACGAGTGGTTAGATAAAACAACCGGCCACAAGGTTATCCGCCTGTCCCGCCGCGAAGGGAACAACGAGGTCTTCTATTTTCACCAAAATCCCTTTACGGAAGCGGGAGACAAAATGGTCTTCATGGGTTCCACGGATAATGGACGCTGCGCCTTTACGGTGGATCTGAAGACCTACGAGATTCGACAAATCACGGATCGCAACGTCGGATTCGAGGTCGTCGCGCCCAAAAGCCGCCAACTGTTCTACGTCAACGGCGATAGCGTGTATTCGACGCATCTCGACACGCTCGAAACGAGGGAAATCGCGAAGATACCCCATCACTACACATGGGGACGCGGGCTGAGCGTCAACAGCGACGAAACCCTGTTGGCCGGCTGCTATTGCCGAGGCGAGGAAA
Organism: Candidatus Hydrogenedentota bacterium; assembly: GCA_035450225.1. Classification (NCBI taxonomy): domain Bacteria; kingdom Pseudomonadati; phylum Candidatus Hydrogenedentota; species Candidatus Hydrogenedentota bacterium. Next base: position 21,774 of record DAOTMJ010000046.1, on the reverse strand, counting down.
CGTATTATCAGTCGGACATGCCGCGCAACCAGTGGATTCGGGCTATATGGAAGGCCCAATTGCCCAATGCGCTGTACACCATCGAAATCGCCACGGGCGTCGTGCGCGAAATTCACCACGAGAACGAATGGCTCGGCCACGTGCAGTTTTCGCCGGTCGATCCGACCCTGATCGAGTTCTGCCACGAGGGACCGGCCCGCGAAGTCGAGCGCATGTGGATGATCCGATCCGACGGAACCGGGCTGCAAAAAGTTCTTGAAAAGAAATATGCGCGCGAAATCCAGACGCACGAATTCTGGTCGCCTGACGGAACCAAGATCTGGAGCGACTTCCAGATTCCGGCGTTTCCCGCGCGGATTACACGATTCATGGAAGCGTTCACCTATCCGAAACATTCCCTCGCCTGCACCGATGTGCGCACAGGAGAAACCACGCGCTATCCGTTCAAGATGCGTTACGCCTCGCGCCACTTCAACATTTCGCGGGATCAAAGCATGTTCTGCGGCGACGGCGAGGGCGGGAGTTTCCGCCTATGCCCGTCGGGCAAATGGATTTTTCTGTACCGGATTGCAAACGGCAAACTGCGCATCGAAAAATTGTGCAGCATGAAGGGCCATTCCTGGAAATCGCATCCCGAACCCAATGTCCATTTCACGCCGGATGGCAAATGGGTGGTGTTTCAATCGGACACCGGCGGGACCCTTCAGGTGTATGCCGTTTCGGTGGCCCGGAAGGAATAGCGGGCAAGGCCTCGGCGCGCAAACATCCGCTCCGCGCCGTTCCCGCGCCCATGCTATACTCGCGGCGAAGGCAGGGTGCGCCGTGCGCACCGGCGTCTCCGGATCGCAGGCTGGCATGCGTGTCGCTTTTTTGAATTCGATGTTCGGGAAGGACTTCACGAAGTCCGCGCGATGGTTCGCGCGGTCGCGGGGGCGTGTCCAGCGCCATCCCGATTACCTCTGCACCGCCGCGGCGGTCCTCGAACAAGCCGGGCATGATGTGTTTCTGCTCGATGCACAGGCGAAGAACATGCCCGCCGCCGAAGCGCTGCCCCGGTTGCGGGCCTTCAGGCCGGATATGATTGTGCATCTCGCCTCGACGCCCTCGATTGATTCCGACATCGCGGCGGCGGCCTTGTGCAAGGACGCGACGGGCGCACGCAATGTCTTCGTCGGGTCGCACGTCTCCGCCGAACCGGAAGACACGCTGGCGCGGGGACAAGGCGCCGTGGACGCCGTCGCCGTCGGCGAGTACGACTACACGCTGCGCGACTTGGCCGGCGGTGTCGCATGCGCCGAATGCCCCGGCCTGGCATGGACCGAAGACGGCCATTTTCGAATCAATCCGCGGCGTCCGCTCATCGCGGACCTCGACGCGCTCCCCTTTCCCGCATGGCGCCACATTGACATCGGCGACTATCGCGACGCCGGAAAACTGTTTCCCTTCCTCACGCTGATCAGCGGGCGCGGCTGTTACGGACAGTGCACGTTCTGTCAACTGCCGCAGGTCATGAACGGACGCGGCTATCGCGCGCGAAGCGTCGAAAACGTCGTCGGGGAGATCGCCTACGACAAGCGTTTGTTCCCGCGTTTGCAGGAAATCATGTTCGAGGACGATACGCTGGTCATGCACGCCACGCGCGACCGTCTGGCGCGGCTGTGCGAGGAAATGATCCGGCGCGACTTCCGGCTTTCTTGGAGCGCGAACGCCCGCGTGGACATGGACGACCTGGACATTCTCCGGTTGATGAAACGCTCGGGATGCCGGATGCTCTGCGTCGGATTCGAGTTCGGCGATCAACGGATACTCGACAACGTCAAGAAGGGCACGACCGTCGCCCAGATGTTTTCGTTCGCCGAAAACGCGCGGAAGGCCGGCATACGCATCCACGGCTGTTTCATGTTCGGCGGCCCCGGCGAAACGCCCGATACCGCCCGAAAAACCATCGAACTCGCGCTGCGGCTGCCCATTGATACCGCGCAATTCAGCGGCATGGTCGCGTATCCCGGCACGGCGTTCCACGCATGGGCCAAGGAAAACGGCTGCCTCATTCCCGAACGCTGGCGCGACTGGGTGGACGCCGATTTCGAACAATGCGCCACCGTCCGCTGTCCCGACCTCTCCATCAATCAAATCAACGCGTTCATTGATGAAGGCCTTCGCCGCTTCTACCTCCGCCCCTCCCAGATGGCGCGTATGCTGGGCAACATCCGCACCTTCGCGGACGTGAAGGCCAAACTCCACGGGGTCAGGAGTTTTCTGGGCTATTTCAGTGAACGGTAGACTACGGTTTATCCCCGTCGGATTCCGCGTGTTTTCGAATCAGATCGCCCAGTTTGCGTAGGGTGGCGACATCAATGGCGCGCAATCGGCCGGCGTAGTCCGGACCCACGTCAATGGAAAAAATGTTGCCGTGCCTGACCGCGCCGAGATAGTCCTCGAACAATTTTTCGGCCGGGTGGCACAACGCGTCGTGCTTGGGCAGCGAATAGAACCAGTCGGCGCCGCCCTCATGCGGCGGCAGTATCGGATAGGTGAATTCGGCGACGAGGTATCCCTTGTAGGTTTCTTCCGCCTGCTTATTGTACGCGGACGCGCTCGCGTCGCCGATGGGCCCCGGGGCGCCCCGTTCGCGCAGGCAAAGATCGCCCGCCGGTTCGCCATGATTGAATCCGACGAAACAGTCCGGCTGGAAACGATGCACCCATTCGGCGGTCTCCCGATGGCCAAGGCCGCCATCGCCTTGCGCATGATCCATCCAGAAAAACGCGATGGGGCCGTATTGCGTGATCAACTCGCGAAGTTGCTCTTTTTTCGCTTCGGGATTGTTGCTTGACGCCCAGACGGGATTCCCCCAGTTGGGACTGCCCGGCAGCAGGCCGTCCCGGGGCAAGGGATCCTTGATCCACGTCCAATCCCCTTCCGAGAAATACAGCGCCAGTTTCAGTCCATATTTGTCGCACGATTTGCGCAACTTCGCGAGGACATCCGTATGGAGCGGGCTGTTCGTAACCTTGAACTCTGTCGTCTTCGTGTCCCACAGGCAGAACCCGTCGTGATGTTTTGTCAGGAAAAGGATATAGCCCATCCCCGCGTCTCGCGCCGTCCGGCACCACTGATCCGTGTCGCACCCCGTCGCCTTGAAGAAATCGGGACTGGTCACCCCCCGCGTCCATTCATGCCCCGAAAACGTGCTCAGCGACCAACAAATGAACATCCCGCACCGCAGGCTGGAGAGATTTTGCGCGCGGGCCGCGTTGTCCAGAGGATCCCGCGGTTCCCCCGCCGCCACGATGCATATCATCATGCAAAGAATCGTGCTCATGAGAAAAAACCTCCTTACTTCCAAGATTATGTTGCAAACCGCATGGAGAATGGCAAAGGCATAACAAAATTATACTATACATTAATATTAATATGTTTGTATATTATTATGTAGTAATCATACTATGGCATTCAAGAATAAGTCTGGCGGCTTTCATACCCGTACAAGGTCCCGGGAAACGCGCGGAGCGAGTTCGCCCGAAAGCGAACGGGTCGAAACAATATTCACCCGGCGCTTGAAGATGCCTTCGAGAAAATCCCCCAAGCCCACAAGATCGTACAGGGAAGCCCCTTCCCTGAAACGCACGAGAACGTCAAGATCGCTGTCGTCTCGCGCATCGCTGCGCGCCCGCGAACCAAAGAAACCTTCAATGTCCGCGCGGAATTCGCGCCCGATTCGGGGATTGATGCCGTGCAACGTCCCGCGAATCTCTTCTCTGGTCATGATCCTCTCAGGCGCCATGCTTGTTTGCCGCCTGCAAGAGTAATTCTAGGGCTGGCGATCCGTGCTGTCAACCGGTTGGCCCGTCAACAGGCGGCCAAGGCCTGCTCCAAGTCCTCGATGAGATCTTCGACATGTTCGATTCCGACGCTGATCCGGATCATGTCTTCAGTAATGCCGGCGGCGGCGCGGGCTTCGGGCGGCATCGAGATGTGCGTCATCGTCCCCGGATGCTCGATGAGCGATTCGACGCCGCCGAGCGATTCCGCGAGAATGAACAGTTTGACGTTGGCCAGCAGGCGCAACGCCGCCTCTTCACCGCCCTTCACGCAAAACGAGAATGTTCCGCCGAAGCCCGTCATCTGCCGCAGGGCCAGTTCATGCTGCGGATGGCTTTCGAGGCCGGGATGATTCACGCGGCGGATTTTCGGGTGCGCTTCGAGCCAGCGCGCAATGGCCAGCGCGTTCCGGTTGTGCGCTTCCATCCGCAACGGCAGCGTCTTGAGGCCGCGCAACACCAGGAAACAATCGAACGGCGACTCGGCGGTGCCGAGCATGTTTTGCAGGAAACCGATGCGTTCCGCAAGCGCCGGATTGCCCGTAATCAGCGCCCCGCCGACCACGTCCGAATGCCCGTTGATGTATTTCGTGGTCGAGTGCAGCACAATGTCCATGCCCAGTTCGAGCGGACGCTGAAAGTAGGGCGACAGGAAGGTGTTGTCGCAAATCGTTGTCACGCCCGCCGCCTTGCAGAGGTCCGTAATCGCGCGCAAATCGAGCAGGTTCATCACCGGATTCGTCGGCGTTTCGGTCCACACCAGCCGCGTATTCGGACGCAGCGCATCGCGCAACACATCGAGATCGCGCATGTCCACGAAATCCACCGCGATGCCCTGCGCCGCCGTCCACTGCGTTACGATGCGATAGGTTCCGCCGTACAGGTCGTTGTGGACCAGCAAATGATCGCCGGATTGCAGCAGCGACAGCGCCGTCGCCTCGGCGGCCATGCCCGTCGCGAAAACAAACCCGCGCACGCCGCCTTCAAGCGCAGCCAGACAGTCCTCGAGTGCCTTCCTCGTCGGATTGCCGGAACGCGTGTAGTCGAACGGACCCGGTTCGCCCACGCCTTTGAACGCAAACGTGGACACCTGGTAAATCGGCGGCATCACCGCGCCATACGCCGGGTCCGGCGCCTGGCCCGCATGCACAACGGCTGTTTCGAAACGCATGATTTTCTCCTATTGCCGTTTGTCCGCGGGAAGACTTCTTTTCCCGTGAAAAAGAGGTTCTCCGCATACCCATACCTTAATCCATCAACGCGAGGATCTTTTCGAGGCCGGTCTTGGCGACCACAAGCGGATCCTGTTTCCAATGTTCGCGGTTGAACATTTCGAGCGACAGCGGGCCCCGGTAGTCAATCCGGCGCAGCAAGCCGAGCGCATGTTTGAGCGGCAGAACGCCGTCGCCCGGATAGATCCGGTGCGCGTCGCCCAACTGGTCCACGGGCGGATCGGCCGGCACGTCGTTCCAGTGAAACACCGCGATGAAATTGCCGTTGAGATGCGCGAGACCGTCGAAACCCGATCCGCCGCGATACAGGTGGAACGTGTCCGCCACGAGGCACGCGTCCGGATCGTTCGCGTCGAGCGCGATGGCCGATCCTTGGCCAAGCCGGTGCACGCCCTTGAGGAATCCGACGAATTCGCAGGCAACGATGATATTGAATTCGTCGCGCCCAATTTTAAGGAGATCCCGATAGCGCTGCGCGCCGATCTTGAGATCGAAATCCGCGCGATCCGGCGCCGGAATGGCCGCCACGTGCTGCGAACCGACGGCTGACGACATGCGCATGCGCCGGCGCGTCGCTTCAAGCGACTTCTCCCACGCCTCCTGTTCCATCGGCATCGAATCCCACAGGCCGATCACGTTCGGCACGAACAGGCCCTTGTCGCGAATCTCCGCGCCCAATGCCTTGAGGTCGCCGCCTTCACTCTCGAACTCTTCAAGTTCGTTCACCCATAACTCGATGCCGTCGTATCCCGCTTCCGCCGCGACGCGGATCTTGTCCGTGAGCGGTGCGGGACGGATCGTGCTCGCGTTCAGCACGATAGGCCACGGGCTTTTCCCGGCCTGATAGGTCTTCTTTTCCGTTTGCGCCACGGCCGATGCCGCCGTGACAGCCAGCCCCGCGCCCAGTCCCGTCTGTAAAAAACGCCTGCGATCCATATCCAATGTCCTTTCCCGTCCAATCCGTTTGCATGGGACGTTACTGTACCGGAATCCCGGCGGAATTGCCACTGAACGACTGGACCGGCCCCGAAAAAATCCGCAAAAAGGCCTTGACTTTTTCGGCATAATAGTGGACAATTATATCCAGAATAAAGTGGACATTCAAATCCACCTTCAGTGCAAAGAGGCAGGCGCCCGGGCAGTTCAACGTCGTTCAATTTCAGGCAAGGAGACGTGTCATGAAACGTACAGGCTGGTTCATCGCAGTTTTCGTATTCGCTTTTTCATTTTCGGCCCCGTATGCGGCGCCGCCCGCCCACGCGGAAACGTGCGATGCACGGGACAACGGCGACGGAACGGCGGCCCTTCCCGCGGATTGCCCGTATGTCAACGAAGAAGGAACCATGGACATCGTTGACGGGCTTGCCCCCGGAGATCGGCTGCAATCCTCGGTGCGCATATCCAGTTTCTTCGACATTTTCACGGAACTGGGCGGCAGTCTGGGCGGCGAACGCGAAACGTTCAGCGCGTCGTTGTCGCTCGACATGAAGGGAACCGGCTCGCTGGGTTCGTATGCGCGCACATTCGTGCTGCCGCATGTTTTCGAGGTGCACCTTGCGCCGCGCACGGCCTGCGATCCGGTCCAGACCTTCGATACGGACATGTTCCGGCTTCAGGGCCAGATTACCGGCGACCCGGACTTCGACCTGTTGCGGATCACCGCGGGAACCGATTTCGGCCTGCCCAGCCCAGGCCACACCACGATCAGCCGCACAGAGTCGGGCCGTTGGGCCGTGGACAGTTTCTTCGATATTACCTATCGCATAGATTTCGTCGGCGCGCCCGGCGGCCCGCTGGCCGGCCATTCCGGTTCGACCACGGGTACCATCCGCATCCGGCAAGGCAGCCCAATCTATGTTGGCGAAACGTGCGCCACGTTTACCGGCGCCAGCGGAGTGGCTAGTTTGCCCGCAAATTGCCCGTTATTGGCGGACAACGACACGATGGACATCACGGAGGGTCTGCCGAACGGCGCCCAATTGAAATCCGTGCCAACGATAGGGAGTTTCTTCGACATTTTCACGGAACTGGGCGGCAGCCTGGGCGGAGAACGCGAGACGTTCAGCGCCTCGCTGACTCTGCAAATGCAAGGAACAAGCGACTTGGACTCATTCAAGCGCGTCCTCGTGTTGCCGCACGTGCTTGAAATCCACACGTCGCCGCGCACGCCGGGAGTTTCAAAAGAAGAACTCGCGACCGATCTATTCAGCCTGCAAGGCCAAATAACGGGCGACCCGGATTTCGACCTGCTGCGCGTTACCGCCGGCACGGGATTCGGCATGCCCAGCCCCGGCCACACGACACTGACCAGGCAGCCATCCGGGACCTGGACGGTGGACAGTTTCTTCGACATCACCTACCGGATAGATTTCGTGGGCGCGCCCGGCGGCCGACTCGCGGGCATGTCCGGTTCGACAACGGGAACCATTCGACTGCATCAAGGCGCCCCGGACCCGGTTTTTCCGCCGGTATGCGTGCAGGCGGACAACGGCACGGGGATGGCCGATTTTCCGGCGTCGTGTCCGTTTACCTCGCCCAGCGGCACGATGGACATCACCGATGGACTGCCGCCGGACTCCAGGCTTTCGGGCGCCGCGAGTTTGCAGGATCTTGTCGTGATCTCGCGGAATCCGGGCGGCTCCCTGGGTGGCGAGAGCGCGGTCTGCACCGAGATGCTGCAACTCGATCTCGTGGGATCGGGCGCGCTTGCCGGTTTCAGCCGCACGTTGCAGATGCAGATTACCTCGCAGATTGACAGCCCGCCACGCACTCCGTCGGGTCCTTTCACCTTCGATACCACCATGTTCCTGTTCCAAGGCCAGTTGCCTCCCGGCGATCCGGACTTCGACCTGCTGCGCGTTACCGCCGGCACCGGTTTCGGATTGCCCAGCCCCGGCCATACCACGTTGACGCGCCAAGCCGATGGCAGTTGGGCCGTGGACAGCTTCTTCGATATCACCTATCGAATTGACTTTGTCGGCGCGCCCGGCGGACCTCTTGCCGGCATGTCCGGTTCGACGACCGCCACCATCCGCATGCAGCAAGGCGGCGGCGCGTGCGTCACGCCGGTCCCCGCGCAACACCAGACAAGCGGCGAGCCGTGCGATGTTGCCGACAATGGAAATGGAACGGGAGCGTTGCCCGCGACCTGCCCCTACCTCGGCGAAAATGGAACCATGGACATCGTTGACGGGCTTGCCCCTGGAGATCAACTGCAATCCTCGGTGCGCATATCCAGTTTCTTCGACATTTTCACGGAGCTGGGCGGCAGTCTGGGCGGCGAACGCGAAACGTTCAGCGCGTCGTTGTCGCTCGACATGAAGGGAACCGGCTCGCTGGGTTCGTATGCGCGCACATTCGTGCTGCCGCATGTTTTCGAGGTGCACCTTGCGCCGCGCACGGCCTGCGATCCGGTCCAGACCTTCGATACGGACATGTTCCGGCTTCAGGGCCAGATTACCGGCGACCCGGACTTCGACCTGTTGCGGATCACCGCGGGAACCGATTTCGGCCTGCCCAGCCCAGGCCACACCACGATCAGCCGCACAGAGTCGGGCCGTTGGGCCGTGGACAGTTTCTTCGATATTACCTATCGCATAGATTTCGTCGGCGCGCCCGGCGGCCCGCTGGCCGGCCATTCCGGTTCGACCACAGGTACCATCCGCATCCGGCAGGGCGTTCCTATCTATGTCGGCGACACATGCACTGCGTCAACAGGCGCCACCGGAACCGCTAGCCTTCCGGCGGATTGTCCCTACACGCCCGAAAACGGCGCGACCATGAATATCACGGAAGGTTTGCCGGATGGCACGGAATTGTGTTCCTCGGCACGGCTGGACAGTTTCTTCGATATCTTCACCGAACTCGGCGGCAGCCTGGACGGAGAACGTGAAATCTTCAGAGCCTCGCTTCGGCTCGATATGACCGGTACCGGATCCCTTGCCACGTTCTCGCGGACGCTGGTTCTCCCGCACATCCTCGAGGTCCACACGTCGCCGCGCACGCCAGGCGTTTCAAACGAAGAACTCACGACCGATCTCTTCCGGCTGCAGGGCCAGATTACGGGCGATCCGGATTTCGACCTGCTGCGCGTTACCGCCGGCACGGGATTCGGCATGCCCAGCCCCGGCCACACGACACTGACCAGGCAGCCATCCGGGACCTGGACGGTGGACAGTTTCTTCGACATCACTTACCGGATAGATTTCGTGGGCGCGCCGGACGGTCTGCTTGCGGGCAAATCCGGCTCGACAACCGCCACAATCCGCATGCACCAAGGCACGCCCGCGCCCGTTTCGCCCCCCGCATGCGCCACGCCCGACGATCTCAACGGTTCGGGAACGCTCCCGGCGACCTGTCCCGCCTATGGCGTAGGCGGCTCGATGAAGATCGAGGATGGGCTGCCCGATGGAACCCAATTGAACGCCCAAGCCACCATGGACAGTTTCTTCGATATTTTCACAGAACTCGGCGGTAGCATGGGCGGCGAACGGGAAACGTTCAGCGCGTCCCTGCAACTCGACTGGAGCGGCACGGGAACCCTGGAAACCTACAAGCGCACGATTGTGATTCCGCATGTCTTCGAGGTCCACACAGGGCCGAGAACCCCCGGCAATCCCGTCCAGTCCTTCGACACCACGATGTTTGCCATGCAGGGACAACTTCCGCCCGGCGATCCGGACTTCGATCTGTTGCGCGTGACGGCCGGCAACAATTTCGGCCTGCCCAGCCCCGGCCACACCACGCTGACCCGTCTGCCGGATGGCAACTGGGCGGTAGACAGCTTTTTCGATATCGAGTATCGCATTGACTTCGTCGGCGCGCCCGGCGGTCCCCTCGCCGGTATGTCCGGTTCGACGACCGCGACCATCCGAATCCAGCAAGGCGGAGGTGTTTGTGTGACTGAACCAGTTGGCGAAGGCGAGGGTGAAGGCGAGGGTGAAGGTGAAGGCGAGGGCGAGGGCGAGGGCGAGGAAATAACGTTCCTCTTCCCGCTCAACGAAGGCCAGGAAGTCCCGCCGAGCGGTTCCCGCGCAACCGGATGCGGCACGGCGGTGCTCAGCGCGGATCGGACGACCCTCACGATTGATATTCTGCACGGGGTATCCTCACCCAGTTCGGCGCATATCCACCGGGCCGCCGTCGGCGTTGCCGGACCGGTCGTCTTTGGCTTTACGAACGCGGCCCATCCTATCCATCAAGTATTCACCCTGACCGCGCCGGATGTGGCCGATCTGTTGGCGGGAAATCTTTATGCCAACATTCACGACACCGCCCATCCCGGAGGCGCAATCCGCGGCCAGATTCTTTCCTCTTCGCCCCAATGCGATGTGCGCACCGACACATTGCCCGCCGGTTGTTCGCCGGGCGGTGTGCACATGGTCGGCGACAACCTTTGCCTTTGCGTGCCAGGCGAAACAGGGCATTCGTTCCAATGGTATTTCAACGAATCGCCGTTGTTGAACGAGACATATCGGCAGTTGTGCCTGGCCAACGTGAAGATATCCGATTCCGGCACGTATCGCTGCGTGTATGACGATGGTTCCAAGGCGCCGGCGGAATACGTCGTGGAATTGATTGTGGAACCCGCCTCATTGCCTGTCGCGGGCATGTTCAGCATCGTTTTCTGGGCCATCGCGTTTGCTTGCATGGCGGCATTTGCTTTTTGGAGGCACAGGAGGCCATCCTGCCGGCGGTAATTCGTCGCCATTTGGAATTACAGCCTCTTACAGAACCGGTGGACAAAGGACACGGAGCAGGAGAGACAGCCTGTCTTCCGTTCCTTTGTCCAGGCGGTACAGTAGTACCTGTTTTTCACAAAACCGGCCAAGGTGGCTAAAACATGAAAGGAAGGGTGGCATGCAGCAGGCTCAAGAAGAGGGCGCCACGGCCAACACGAATAAAATTTGGCCGCGGAAAGGGTTCTTGATCGGATTGGGCATCTTGTTCGCCGCATTGGCGATCGTGTGGTTCGTGCTGGACCGCACAACCGGCAAGGCGCTCAACGCGGAACTGGAGCGATTGAAGGCTTCGGGAGCCGTCACAAGCCGCGAAGCGCTTTTTGCCCTGGCCGACCGCGATTCCAGGGGTCGTCGTCCGGTGGTGGATTTCATCATGTCGCTCGATCCGGACGATTTTTACCAGCTGCCGGAAGACAAATCGCTTCCGATGATCTTTGGCCAACACTGCGCCACGGCAATTGCGGACGTGCAGGCCCGATGGTCGCCGGAAGTCGAAGCGAAAGTGCGCGAGGCGCTTGAGAAGAATCGCGACCTGCTCGCCAAGATCGTTGAAATTAGCCGGCTGCCTTCGGACAGCCCGGGCGCCGCGCTGGATGCCGCGGCGCCGCAACCCGTCCCAATTGCCGCCATCAAGCTGCCCAATCTGCTAGCGCAGCGCGGCGCGGCTAATTTGCTTTCGCTCGAGGCCCTTCGGCTCCTGAAGGATGGCAAACCGGACGAGGCGCTGGACATGGCCGGCCGCATACTGGACGGCGCCAACCACTTGGCGGGTATGTGGCCTAATCTCATCAACCAAATGATTACCGTTGCCATCAGGAATATCGGAACGAATCTGGCCGTGTCTCTGGCCAACGAGGCGGATTTCTCCGACGCCGCCCTTGCGGCTTTCGCCCAAGTCCTCGATCGGTCGGTCAGACCCGGCGAACTGGCGCGCGCTTACGAGTCCGAACGACTTTTCCTGATTGACGGATTCCAAGATCTCCGCGGCAATTTAGCACAACAGACAAGCACAGCGACGCGCCTTGCACTCGGATTGTACGGGAGTCCCGCTTTACGATTCTGGCGCAATATGGACGAACTCCGGGGACTCGAACTTCAAACCCGCATCATAGCGGCGTGCCAGCGGCCCTATTACGAGGCAAAGCCCATGTTCACGCAAATTTGGCAGGAAAATTCTGAACTGGATTGGCGCACGCCTTTGACCGCTTATATCATGCCCAATTTGATGCGTTCGAGTGAACATCAGGCAGCAACGGACGCCCACTGCCTCGCGCTTCGTATTGCCTGTGCTCTCCGGCAGTTCAAACACGCGCAAGGGGCCTATCCCGCGAATCCGGAAGCACTGGTTCCCGCCCATCTCGCCGTCGTGCCTTTGGACCCGTTCTCGGGCCGGCCGTTCATCTATCGTACGGAGGGAAACGGCTTCGTCCTCTACAGCGTGGGCGCCAACGGCCAAGACGATCATGGAAATGCAGACAAACAGGCAGACATAGTTTGTCAATTCAAAACCTGATCGGTGAATGCGTCGGGGACGGGTGAACCAGCCCGTCGCCCCGATTGTTCCCGTCAGGCCAGTTCCGTCGCGATCAGGTGTTTCGCCAGCCGTTTGGCAAGACCGATAATCGTCAGAACCGTCGGCCGGTCCAGCGCTTCCGGAAACACGCTGGCATCGCACACGTACAAGCCGGGCGTTTTCGTTTGCAGGTTTTCGTCGAGCATCGTGCCGATGCGGACGGTGCCGCTGGGATGCGTGCCGCGTTGCGGGGTAACGAAAATGGACGACGGTTTCGCGCCGGCGGCTTCGAGAATTCGCTCGCACACGCGCTGCGCGCTCGCCATGCGCGACCGGTCGCGCTCCGTCATAGGCTTGCTGATTTTTCCGTTCGGAAACACGCCCCCCGAAATATCGTCCTTGAGTTTGATCATGATGCCGAGCAGGCGGTTCCATTTCGGCCAGTACAGGGGATAGCGGAGGCCTTTCAGCGCCATAATGAACGGAAACAGCAGCCAGGGGTCGGCAAGCGTGCTGAGCATGTAGCCTTCGTCGGGATTTTCCCACGACCATGTCATCGGCGGCTCCTTGCCGATGCCCGGTTCGTTCCCAAAACCGTACACCATGACCGTGATGTCCATCGTCATGCCGTTGCCAGCTTCCGGAAAACCGGAGGCTTGCAGGATGCGGGGCGATCCGATTCCGCCGGCCGCGAGGATCACCACTTGGCCGCGCGCTTCAAAGGCCCTCCTCCCCCTGCGGCCCGCGACCCCCACGCAACGGCCTTTTTCGACGATTACGCGGTCTACACACGTGCGCGTGGCCAGTTGCGCGCCCATGGCCACAGCCTCGTCCGCATATTCCGCGGCGTTCCATTTCGCGCCGCACCGGCAGCCGAGCATGCACTTGGCGCCGCAGTCGAACGCCCGCGCCCGGGCGGGCTTCATGAATTTCGGCTGCGGTTCCCATGGATAGCCGAGCGATTGAGCGGCCCCGGCGATGCGCGTCGAGGCGGAACCGCGCAATTCGGGCGGTAGGGGCGCGATTTCGAGTTCGGCGATGGTCTCGTTGACTTCCGCGTCCATATCCACGCCGTACTGTTCCTTGAGCCACGGCGGGGGCGGGGCGGCGCATCCGCAGAACATGTTCGTGGCGCCGCCCACCATCAGGGGCCGCACGATGTTCAATCCCTCCTTCGTGAAAAGGAGGCTTGCCCGATCCGAGTAAATCAACGGGCCGAGATAGGTGCCGTAGTAAAAGGCCCCGCGATGATCCGAGCCTCGCTCAAGCAGCAGAACGCGTTTGCCCTGCCGCGCGAGCGCACGGGCCAGCGTTGTTCCGCCCGGACCCGATCCCACCACGATTGCTTCCGTTTCCATCCGGTTCATGGGCGGTCTCCCGATTGTTCAATGGGCGGGGGACGAAACCGCCGTTTTCCGCCGCCTTGGTTGCGCAACGTGCCGATCAGGAAGTTTCGCGCAACGCCGCGATGCCGGCGCAAGGGCTGTTCCCCTATCGCTTCCTGAATCAATTCGAGTATGTGATACACGGGGCTTCCCAGCCGCGCCACGTAACGCGCCACGGACATCATCGCGAGGCAGCCGCTGCAATACACCGCCACGACATCGGCCCGGGCGTCTCGAAGATTGTGCACGCAGGCGCGTTGTCCGCGAATCAGATCGAACTTGCCGTACGCGGCTTCGTGGGAAAACCCGGCACCGATGCCGCAACAAAGACCCGTATCGCCGTGGCGCGGCGCCTCACGCACGGAAAATCCCAGCAACGAAAGCGTCTTGCGCGGCCAGTCCGCATAACCCGGCTCATAAATTTTCGCGTGGCACGAATCCTGGACCGCGACGGTCTGGCCGTTGAACCGCTTCACGATAGGCCATTCGCCCGATTCGAGACCCTCGAACACCCGCTTGAGAAACGGCTCAAAGCGGATGCCCGCGAAATCGGCGCCGAATTGCGGCAGCACGTTCGCAAACATATTCAGCCCCGCCGTGCATTGCAGATAAACCGTTTTCGCGCCAAGGGTCCTGAAGTAGGCCGTACACTTCCGCGCCACCTGTTCGAGAAGGTCCTCCAGACCCATACGAAAGTACATTTCGCCGCAACAGTAGTCGAGCGCGCCGCGAATGGGCAGTCCGGCAAACAACTTCGAGAAGGTCAGGTACGGCGTCGTGATGAGGTTGCAGCCCGGATAGAAAAAGGTCTCGACAGGTTCGAGACTTTTCCACGACTCGACCGCGTCTTTCTCTTCGGCGGTCATCCGCTCCAGGACGTAGGTCCGGAAATTCGGGCGGCTGTGCGGCAGAAAATACCGCGCACGCTCCGGCAGACCGCGCTCGCGGAACCGCCGGCCCCAGATGGCAAGAAACAGGTTGGCCGGACGGCAATCCTGCGGACACAGAACGTCGCAGGCAAAACAACTCGTGCATGATCGCAGCACGGCCTCCGTGGACGGCCGCGCAAGTCCGGCCCCTTGCAGACAGGCTATGAGCGATGCAATCTCCGCTTTCGCTTCCGGCTCCGGCAGGCGCATGACCGGACACTCCGACAAACAGCGCCCGCACCGCGTGCAGCCCTCCGCGTCGAAGGGTCTTCGTTCATATTTGCGGAACTCCGGCATGACGGCATCTTACCTTACCTCCGGCAAAAATGCACACAACGCATTTTCCAAGGAAAACGCCTTTTTTTATTGGCCCGCCAGCCCGGAAGCCGTACTTGGCGCTCCGTTTCAATCTCCACGGCGCAGCGATGCACGCCCGCGTTTCGCCATGCGCGAGGCCGATGCAAGGCACAACAGCATCGCCAGACAGGGAAGAAGGTTATCGGCGTCCAAAGAAGGATTCACCGGCCACGGCATGTCGCTTAGCGTGCCGCCGAAACAACCACCGCCGTTGGCCGGGGGAACCGGGACCGTACTCATGCCGAACACAAGCGTTTTCAACGTGCCGGCCACCGCATCCACATTCCGTGAAACGTTCGCGTATCCCGGAGCCGAGACGGTCACGGTATAATTCCCCGCGCCGAGACATGCCATTGAATATATTCCTCCGCTGTTTTCGGTTACGGGACGGAAGGTTCCCGGCTGCAATTGAACCGAAGCGTTGGAAATGGCCTCTTTCGTATCGAAATTCCATACCATGCAGACAATGCCGGCCGGAATCAGTCCCGCGCCCTTGGCAAGGAATGGCTCAAAAGTGGCCTGACCGGCAATAGCCGCGGCAATTTCAACTGGATTGTCGGTATCCCAGTCGTTGTTTTGCATAAGAACCGTTTGAGATCGTTCATTTACGACGGCATGGCCCGCGATGCTGCCGATACGGAAAGTGTTGAATCCGGCGTTCGGGTCTTGCGCATCGCTCAAATCGCCGCCTGCGGCTTTTGAAATCGCCCTGATGACAATGCCGTCGCCGCCCAGATTCTCGAAAAGTGAACGACGAATCAAGGGAATGCCGCCAAGCGCATCCACGCCTGTGGCAAGCCCTGTAAACAGGCAACGATCGATAAGCGGTCTTTCGGAACCGCCTTCCAACACCTTGATACCCGTGGTGGTACTGCCTGTTTTTCCGGAAAAACGAACGTTCTCAACGGTCATGGCAACGTTGTCGATCAAAAGCAATTCGGCGACGGCCGTTCCTGGCTCACGCACTTCCAGATTTCGGATGCCCGACGAGGACGCACCGGTAATCGCGCCTTCGATAATCGCGCCATCCGGCGCCGTGCCGCACAGCGTGATCCATGGCGCAAGCACAATGTTTTCCGTATAAATCCCCGGAAACAAAAGCACGCTGACCGGTGCGCCAGCCGAGGCGCCAGCCTGACTCAACGCATGCGTTACCGTGCGCAAGGGATTTGTCTCCGAACCATCGCCGGTGGTATCGCTTCCTGTGGGTGAAACAAAGATCCGCGCGTTGGGAGAATCGGCATCCAACGCATCCCAGCCGCGAAGAAATTCCTCCAGGTTGCAGAAACCGTCGCCATCCGCATCCTCGTCGGCGTCGGAAACAAGGGGATCAAAACCGTTGGCCACTTCAAACCCATCGGTCATACCGTCGCCGTCCGTATCCGGATTGTTGGGATCGGTCTGAAGGGCGGCCTCTTGGCTGTCGGTCAATCCATCCAAATCGGAATCATTCCCATTTTCCCCTTCCCCTTCACCTTCCCCTTCCCCTTCACCTTCCCCTTCCCCTTCCCCTTCGCCTTCACCTTCGCCTTCCCCTTCGCCTTCCCCTTCGCCTTCCCCTTCGCCTTCCCCTTCGCCTTCCCCTTCGCCTCCAGGCGTGACGACAAATTTCTGGATGCGCGAATTTCCGGAATCAACCACAACAACACGGCCTTCATTGTCAACAGCGATACCACTGGGTCCGTAAAAGCGGCCAAGGGCATCTCCCTTACTTCCCCACTGATACAAGAACGATCCTGCGGAATCGAACACCTGTACTCGATGCGTCGGATTGTCAACGACATAGACATGCAGGGAATTGTCCACAGCAATTCCCCTTGGATCGTCGAACTGTCCCTCGCCTTGGCCGTATTCGCCCCACACGCTCAGAAACTGGCCGTTGTTGTTGAATTTTTGTACACGGCAGTTGCCGTCGGTAACGTAGACATTGCCGGCATGATCAGTCGCAATACCGTATTGATAGCGAAATTGGCCTGGATTGGTTCCCCAATCTCCCCACGCAAGAAGAAAAGCGCCGTTGGAATCGAATTTCTGCACGCGATCGTTTCGGCTGTCGCAAACGAACACGTTCCCGGAACCGTCAACGGCAACGGCATTGGGCGTGTCGAACTCGCCGTTTTCATACCCCTGAACGCCCCATTTGCCCACAAAATCACCGGAACTGTTGAATTTTTGGATTCGATGATTCTGGGTATCGGCCACATAGACGTTTCCAACGCCGTCAACCGCGATCCCTTCCGGTTCGTAAAAGGCGCCATCGGCATCGCCCTCATAACCCCATATTTCCAAGAGGCTGCCCTGTGCATCGAACTTCTGAATTCGATTGTTGTATGTATCCGCAATATAGATATTGTTCAAATTGTCCACGGCCGTTCCCTTGGGATTTTGAAACATGCCGTCTTGATTGCCGGATGCGCTCCAACTCGCCAGAAATTGGCCCTCTGAATCGAACTTTTGCACGCGGTTGTTCCAAGAATCGGAAATATATATGTTGCCTGCATTGTCCTGAACAGCGCTCCACGGATTCCACAATTGGCCGTTATCGGATCCGGCCACGCCCCACTTGCCTAAAAAAACGCCGGAAACATCAAAACGCTGGATGCGGTCGTTGTTGGTATCCACGACCAGTACTTCATTGGCGGCATTGACCAGAACACAGCGGGGAAAACAGAATTTGCCGTCGATCGCTTGGCTGTAGGATCCCCAACGGGTTAGAAAAACGCCGTTGCCGTCGAACTTTTGAATTCGATGGTTTTCGGTATCGGCAACGTAGATATTGCCCTCTCTGTCAAAGGCGACGCATCCAGGACTCTTGAACTGCCCGTCACTGCTGCCCAATGTTCCCCATTTGGACAGGAAAACACCCTGACTGGAAAATTTCTGCACACGGTTATTTCCACTGTCCGCGACAAAGATGTTTCCCCCTACATCCACTGAAACACCTTGCGGAGTTTTAAATTGTCCATCGCCATCGCCAAATCCACCCCAATGCGCAAGATAAGCGCCATTCGAGTCGAATTTCTGAATGCGGTAATTATAGGTGTCGGCAACATAAATGTTTCCCGAGGCGTCCACCGCAACCGCGGCAGGCGACATGAACTGGCCGGGCTGGCTGCCACGCTCACCCCACCGGCGTATGAATACCCCCTCCGTAGTAAAAACCTGGATGCGATCATTGAACATGTCGGCAACATAGATATTGCCAGCGCTATCACACGCAATACCCTGCGGCCGGGTGAAATACCATGGCTGGGGTAGATCGGGCCGTACCCACTCTATTGAAATATCGAGCGCCGCCGTCTCCGGAGCCAGCCCCGTCATCGCCCACGCCAGAAACAAAACCATCCCTGCAAACATCGCCCTGCTACTGTACTTCATGTCCTTTACTCCTCCCTTTACTTCACAACAACCGACTGCGGAACATCTTTTTCTTTAATAAACGAAATCCACTTCTTCTTGGAGCATTTTGCCCATTATCCGGGCAACAGTGCGGCATCCATCATTCTAAATTCGGCAGAAAAATTGAAGGCTCCCTGCTTATCCCCATGGAAACGGACTTCATGGACGATATGGACACGCAAGGTGTTTTGCCTTCCAGGCAGAATCCCATGGGGTCCACAAAGTCCATTTCGTCTATAATATGAGCGATAGAATCGCTTTCACGAGCCAGTTTCAGGATCGGGAGCGCCCAGCCTCATTGAAAACACACGACAAGAGGCCACCGGCGTTGCCACCGGTGGCCTCAATTTGTACTCGATGCCAGAGATGACTCTAACCCGTTAGCGCCGCTTTCTCCGAACCGTAACCATACCGCCGATCGTCAAAGCGGCCGCAAGCAGTCCGGCGCCCACCAACCCAACGACCGGCACCGGGTTTGTGGCCTGTTCAACCGTAATGATCGCGGGCGAATTCGCGGTGCTTACCGGCGGATCAATTCCCTCGTCGTCTATTTCAACAACATAGGACGAGTAATTGTCGGCCAGCGTCAGCGCCGGCGTCGTGTAACTTGACAAACCGGTGCCGGATGCGACCGTGCCGCCGTTCTTCTTCCATGTATAGGTCAGCGTGCCCACGCCGCCGGACGTGGCGACGGTCATGGTGTGCGTCTCGCCCACCAATTTATGGGCGCCGGCCGGATATTGCGTGATGTTCAGATGGTCGCCGACCTCCAAGGTGGCCGTATTCGATGTCGCGGAGAACGGCGAGTCATCGCTGACGACGCAGAAGTAACCACCGGCATTGGTTTGGTTCACCGACGACAGCACCAACACTTGGGTATTTGATCCGACAGGCTGCGGAGACTTGGCCGCGCTTTCGAACCACCACTGGTAATTGAACGCCGGTGTGCCGCTTTCGCCAAATCCGCCGCTGGGCACGACACGCATGCTGACGGTATTGCCCACATAGACTGCCTGGCTTTGCGGATGGGCCGGATCGAGCGCAATCGCCGCGCCGCGCACATCCAGCATGGCCGGATTCGAATTCACCGAGCCGACCTGGCCGGTCACATGGCACAAATACTCGCCCTCGTCGGACCAATGCGCCAGCGGAACGGTATAGGTATTCGCCGTGGCGCCCGGAATCGTGGCGCTGTCTTTCCGCCACTCATAGAGGAAGTCGCTCCCTATCGGGGTGCCGATGGCCACAACGGTGAAGCTGGCTGACTCGCCCGGATTGACCGTCTTGGAAACCGGATGCAACTGGATGGCCGGATCGCTCACCTGCAATTGCACCACGTTGCTGTAAATCATGTTGGTCCCCGTAACCCGAAGACGATAGTAGCCTTTGTCCGCATCAAGCACGTTACTGAGGGTCAACTGGTTGGTCTGCGCGCCACTGACGTTGCCGCCGTCGACAAGGTCAAACCAGTTCGTGGTTCCGTCGTCCGACTTCTGCCATTGGTACGTCAATACACCGGAGCCGCTGGCCACCGCGGTAAACGAGACCGAGGCGCCGGTCACGGCGCTGGCATTCTCCGGCTGCTGCACAATGCCGGGATCGTTGACCGTCAACGTCGCTTCATTGGAAGGCACGCTGTTCACGACATTGCTGACCAGGCACAGGTAGACGCCCTGATCCGCCCCGGTTGCCGAAGAAACGGTGTAGCTTGCATCCGTCGCGCCGGGAATCGGCACCGTATCCTTGCCCCACTGATACGCCAACGGCGGCGTGCCCGTGGCGGTCACGGTAAAGGTGGCCGAACCCAGGTAGGCGACCGTTTGCGATTCAGGATGGCTGGTTATCACCACCGGATGATTGACCGTCAGCGTGGCCGGATCCGAAAGCGCCGACGTGCCGTACGGTTCACCGGTCGGGGCATCGGTCACAAAGCAACGGAACACAGCCCCGTCATCGGCTTCCTGCGCCGTGAACGAATAGGTCGCATCGGTCGCGCCGGAAATGTTTTCGGCGCCGCGCCGCCACTGGTAATAAAGCGGCGAGCCGGTGGCAACCACGGTAAACGAGGCCAGCGTATCCGGATTGACCGTAATGGAAGCGGGTTGTCCGACGATGCTCACGGCCTGGCTCGCCACAACCACGGAACCCGCCTTGACCGTCGTGGTCCACGCTTCGCCGGGCGCCAAAATGCCGCGTTTCGCGGGCACATCGGCCACATCCGTAATCAGAACTGGATCGTTGTTGCCCACTTTAATGGCCAAATTGGTAAATTCTGTGTCGGAATAGTTAACAACCACGAATTGATCGTAGCCGCTGAACACCGATGGCGGTGTGGAAGTCTGCCGGAAGACGATCGTTTGTATGCCGCTATGCGTCGGAATATTCGCATCCACCTCGGCCTTGTTCCAATAATCGGCTTCACACCAACCATAGGTGGCTGGTCCACCGACCAAGTTGGGCAGCAAGGGATAGGCCGTTCCGATCGTTTCATACGGCGCATTGGTCGGCCGCGTCAGGACCGCATCATGACGCGCCGCGCCCAAAACGGGTAGATCGTTTGTGCCGCCCGCGCCCATGATCGGTTTGTAGGTTGTCCGGGCTGTTGCCGTCATATTGGATACCATTGTGCAGGCGCCCGAATGATTGGCCGCCGTGGAAGCGCCGTTTGCCGCGGCCACGGTCGCGGAATTGGCCACAATGACCGATCCCATCAGCTTGACCATGCCGGGTGTGCCCGCACCGGCCGCACCACCCGCGCCGCCGGCGCCACCCAAACCGCCGCTACCACCATTGCCGCCATTGCCGCCGCTGCCGCTGGCGCCCCCGTTGCCGGCCGTTGCGCCCGCGCCGCTTCCGCCGGCACGACCGGTGTTGTTGGCTGCGCCACCCGTTCCACCGGCGCCGCCGACATTGGCCGGACCCGGGCACACGCCGCCCAAGCCGCCCGTGCCGGGCACCGCTGCGGAAACATTGAGTTGAACCGGATTCGTAAACTTCAAAAGACCTTTGGATGCAAGGATGAATGAACCACCGCCGGACGCGCCCTGCGCACCCGTTCCGCCGCTGCCGCCCGCGCCGCCAATGCCGCCTGATCCGCCGCTACCGCCGCTGGATGCCGCGCCACCCGCGCCGGCCGCCTGCCATGTGGTCATATTGAAAGCACCGTTGCCACCCGCGCCCGATGCCGCCGGTTGTACACCATTGCCCGGCAGCCCGTCATTCGACGCCCCGGGCGAACCGGCTATCGGCGCGCCCAC
The DNA here is from genome assembly GCA_035450225.1 of Candidatus Hydrogenedentota bacterium. Classification (NCBI taxonomy): domain Bacteria; kingdom Pseudomonadati; phylum Candidatus Hydrogenedentota; species Candidatus Hydrogenedentota bacterium. The sequence continues at coordinate 137 of DAOTMJ010000046.1, read as the reverse complement.
CAAAAGGCCGCTGGAACCCGCGCCGCCGCCGCCGCCGCCCCAGCCGCTTCCGCCACCGCCGCCGCCGCCGCCAGCGCCGCCGCCAGCCCCACCGCCGCCGGACGCATAGGCGAGAATCGCTTCCGCATTGCCGCCGC
>DAOTMJ010000045.1 GCA_035450225.1 Candidatus Hydrogenedentota bacterium | reverse complement strand
TGTTGAAAAATACCGTGTTTTCTACAATCGCCGAAGCGCCGAGACAATTGTGCATGGCGCCGCCCAAGAGGCCGTAGTTGCCATAGAAGCGGCAGTTGGCCACGGAAACTCCGCCGCCATGATTGTACATGCCGCCGCCATATCCCAGACTTTCCTCTCCGTCCGCACGCCCGCCGGTAATCGAAAACCCGTCAAGGGTGGCGCGATTGTTTCCCTCGATAACATGATAGGCCGGAATACCGGGGCCGCGGCCGTTTGAACCGTCAATAATGGTCGTGCGCACTGCCCAGTCGCGCTGGTTGCGTTCCGTCTCCGTTCCCGCGAATCCCCCGTACAGATACACGCGGCGCTGGGTTATCATCAGGCTACCGTTCGGACTGGGACGGGTTTCGTCATAGATCCCTTCGGCCACCCAGATTTCGTCGTCCCGTGCCGCCAAATCCAGCGCGGGTTGGATGGTTTGAAAAGCCGTGGCCCAACTCAAGCCATCTTCCGTTCCGGACAAATTATCCCTGTCAACGTACCATACCCCTGAAATAGCAGGAAGGGAACAGAGCATTGTCAGCACGAAAAAACGGTCTTTTTCATAATTCGTAGATCCTCCCTGGCGCACTACCCCGCTTTGTTTTCATTTAATTAAACTTCCCTCACATTTGAATTTTACACTTATCATAGAAAAAAGTCAAAAAGTTTTTTTTGTATTATTAACTTGAGAGTACCATGTTCTCGAAGTTGGGAATGTAACGCCGATTTCCAAATCGGCTTGTTGAAACGCGACATGCCGATTTGGAAATCGGCGCTACAAAGCAGCCATTTTCAATTTCAACACAAGATCTCGTTGCCTGATCCGACATGAAATTGCCCGGAAATGCCAATCTTCCTGGAAATTCTCATCCTTATTGTCTCGAATCCGCTGAAAGACCGCGTTGGCGAATAGGTGTTCCTTGTCTGAAAGGGGGCCGATCCCGTATAAGGGTTCAGGCCTATTGGAGGAAACGGGCGATGGGACGCGTGAAGGCGTTTTACGGGACCGTGGCGGTTCTGGGCGGCTTTGTATTGATTACTTACTGGGGCATGATGGTTGTTTGGGGCAGCGGGTCCTGGCTGCATGGGACGCGCAGTCTTCGTCTCGGCCCCATTTATGTGCCGATGTTGCTGTTGGGGCTGGCGACGTTGATTGTCCTGCCGGCTTTCCTGTTGAGCGTGTGCAGGATCATGCAGACTCGCGGCCGTTTCCCTCGATGGACCGGGCTTCCGGGCGCCAGTTGCGCGATGGCGTGGCAGGCGTTGTTGCTTGCGGCGCTGGTGCTGGTTTTCGACACGCCATGGTCCGGTTTGTTTCGCACGGATTGGGCCGGGGTTTTTCGCAATGCGGGCAAGCCGGCGGTTCTCGAATTGGGCGACGACCACCTGAATTATCCTGAGCTACCGCTTCAGCCCGTGGATTATTATGCGTGGTCCGTTTACGATCTCGACGGACGGGAAGTGCCGATGGCGTCGTTCCGCGGCAAAACGCTTTTCCTGAATTTCTGGGCGACGTGGTGCATGCCGTGCCGTTCCGAAATGCCCAGCGTGCAGCGTCTTTACGACGCGGCGAAGGATAAGGGCGTGGCGTTTGCGTTTGTTTCGCGGGAAGAGGCGGAGACTGTCCGCACGTTTATGAAAGCGGAAGGGTACACGCTGCCGGTGTATCTGGCGAAAGAACGCCCCCCGGCGTTCATGGCCATTACCGGGATCCCCGCAACGATGATCTTTGCCCCCGACGGCCAACTGGCATTTCGCCACACGGGCGCCGCGGCGTGGGACACACCCAAGACTCTTGAGTTTCTCGCGAAACTAACCGGCGTTCCGTGAAATGGACAGTCCCGTGAATGAAACGAAACCGCTTGGCGGGGGTGATATCCGGCGATTGCGCGCCGATTTTCCGCTGCTGACCGATTCCGGCGTTCCGGTCATCTATCTGGACAATGCTGCGACGACCCAGAAGCCGCGCGCCGTCATTGATGCGCTTACCCGGTTCTATGCGCTACAGAACGCGCCGGTTCATCGCGGCATTTACCGGCTTGGCGATCAGGCCTCGGCCTTGTATGAACAGGCGCGGAGCCGGGTGTCGCGGTTCATTGGAGCCGGAAGCAGCAGCGAGATCGTGTTCACGCGCGGAACGACGGAAAGCATCAATCTCGTTGCGCAGACCTTCGGACGTCGGAGACTCGGGCCCGGGGATGAAATTCTCGTGACCGAAATGGAACACCATGCAAATATCGTCCCTTGGCAAATCGTCTGCCGGGAACATGGCGCGATCCTGCGATGGATACCCGCGGGCCGGGCGTGCGAAGTGCGGGCCGATGAATTGGCGCGGCGCCTGGGTCCGCGCACTCGCCTGCTGGCCGTCGTCCATGTTTCCAATGTGACCGGAACCGTCAATCCCATCGGCTCCCTCATCGAAATCGCCCATGCGAAAGGGGTTCCCGTGTTGGTGGACGGCGCCCAAGCGGCCGGCCATTTGCCGGTTGATGTGACCGCGCTGGGCTGCGATTTCTATGCGTTTTCCGGCCACAAGATGCTGGGGCCGATGGGCGTCGGGATCCTGTACGGACGTGGGGATCTGTTGCGAGACATGCCCCCGTGGCAGGGGGGCGGCGGCGCGATTGCGCACGTTGGCCGCGATTCGTCCACCTTCCGCGAACCGCCGGCGAAATTCGAGGCCGGCACGCCGCCCGTGGCGGAGGCCATCGCCTTGGCCGAGGCCATCGAATACATCGAACGGGCCGGGCGCGCGCGCCTCGCGGCCTATGAGCAATCCCTGATTCATCAGGTCGAGCGCGGTCTGAAAGACATTCCGGGCGTCCGGATTCATGGCGATCCCACCGAACGGGCTGCGGCGGTTTCTTTTTCTTTGGAGGGTGTGCATCCGCATGACGTCAGCCAGATGCTCGATGAAGACGGTATCGCCGTGCGCGCGGGCAATCTGTGCGCGCAGCCGTTGATGGATGCGCTGGGCGTTCCGGGAGTCGTTCGAATAGCGCCCGCCTTTTACAACACACCGGAAGAAATTGACTTGACGATGCAAGCGCTGGACCGCGTGCGCGGGATTTTTCGATGAACCTATACGACCAAGTCCTGCTCGACCATAACCGGAATCCGCGGAATTTCCGCCCCATGCCCGGCGCCACGCATTCCGGCGAGGCGGATAATCCGCTGTGCGGCGATCGTATCGCCGTTTTTCTGCGCGTCGAGGACGGCGTCGTGGCCGAGGCAAGTTTTCAGGGCAAGGCGTGCGCCGTGGCCACGGCATCGGCCTCGCTCATGACCGTCGCCGTGCAGGGGGAGGTTGTGGAGGAAGCGAAAAAAATGTGTCTTTCCGTGAAGGCTTTTCTCAATGACCGGGCGGAACCGGCGCCGACCGCTTCCCTTGCCATGCTTGAACGGGTCCGCGATTATCCTGTTCGCATCGGATGTGCCGAATTGCCGTGGACAGCGGTTGCCGCCGCGTTGGCGACGGGGGACCGACAGCCCTAAAGCGGATCGATTGGCAATTCGGGGCAATCTTTTTCATCAGATGGTATTGACAATATGAGAAATCAGCGATATAGTAGTCGCGACAAGTGATAGCTTGTGCAGTTTGGCGGCGAATAGAGCAGTTTGCGCGTCGGTAAATGCGACAAAAACATGAGAAAGGAGATCGTTGGGGACGTTTACCCAAGCAGGTGATGGCCGAAGTGTAAGGGCAGTTTTCCGAACTACTGGCGAAGTCCAACACAAAGGGTTGTCACATGAAAAAGCAAGGTTTTACGCTCATCGAATTGCTGGTTGTCATCGCCATCATTGGCATCTTGGCGGCAATACTGTTGCCCGCGCTTGCCCGAGCCCGTGAATCAGCACGCCGTTCGAGTTGCCAGAACAACCTGAAACAGCTTGGCGTGGTGTACAAGATGTACGCGAACGAAAACCGCGCCCAGAAATTTCCCATGATGGCCGCCCGGTTGTCGTATCAGGTCCAGAATGCGGAGGTCATCTACAGTTCGTACAACGAATGCGGATACAACAATCCGTATCTGCCGCCGACGGCGGGCGGCGACGCGGAATTCGTGCCGGACGGGAAGTCCATTTATCCCGAATACCTGACGGACGTGAACATCCTGATTTGTCCGTCGGATTCCCAGGCGAAAAAGGCCCAGCAGTACTGGTTTATCAACGGCAAGGTGGATCCGTGCGCGATTACGGCCGAATCGTACATGTACGTGAATTGGGCCCTGACAGGACGCGACGGCGAAGGATATTTGAAATCCGGCGCGGATCCCAATCCGGGCAATATGCCCTTGGGCGTGGCGGCGATTGGCACGTATCTGGATCTTGGCTTCATCACCAAGGTCAACACGCTTCTCACGCAGCAGTCGGCCATCGATCCCCCCGGCTCGCAAAACCTGTATGACACCGACTTCAAGTTCACGAACCAGGACGGAAAAGAAATCACCATCTATCAGATGCGGGAGGGTATCGAGCGGTTTTTCATCACCGACATCAACAATCCCGGCGCAACGACGCGCGCGCAAAGCGTCATTCCCATCGAATGGGATCTTGCCAGCACGACCGCCGATGAGTTCAACCACGTGCCCGGCGGATCAAACGTCATGTTTCTGGACGGACACGTCGAGTTCATCAAGTATCCGGGCGAATTTCCGATTACGCAGGCCTTTGCCGTCATGACGTCCATGTTCTAGCGTCGTGAGTCGCCGATGCAAGGGACAAACGACCACAGCAAGTGAACAAAAGGGACTGACCCGCTTTTCGGGAGTTTGATCAGCGGATCAGTCTTTCCTTTTTTCGCGGCCTTTCTTTCATCCTTGCCCGGCTTGCCGAAAAAGAACTCGATGCGAAGATGTGGGAAGAGGCGAAGCATTGCACCCGCATCCCGCATTCAAGTTTGAATCGCTTGCATCGAACATGTAGGTCTTTTTTTCAATCTCTGGGTATCTGCGTCATCTGTGGAAGATCGGAAGACGGTCCGTGGATGCCGAAAAAAGGAAGTGGGATTGTCTTTGCCCCAATCGCCTGCAAAGAACTTGACGCAAAGGGCTGGAAAACGGGACTCCTGAAAAAAGCGCGGTTATTCCGGTTTCTCTTCCACGGCCGGGTCCGGGACGAAAAAGGCCAGGGAAGCGAAACTGATGGAGGTTCGGGTGTCGCCCGTTTTGCGCGCGGAAATGTCATGGGCCAGCAGGCGGCCGGTTGCGGATTTCGGCACGATCCGCAGCAGGATGGCGATGGCGTTTTTCGCGCAGATTGGATTGCGGGTATCGTCGAGATAGCGGACAAAGCCCCGGAAATCCCGCGTGAGAATGAGGCGGAACGCCTCCTTGTCCAGTGCTTCGATGGATTCGATGATGTTTTCCTTGAAAGGGCGGTAACTGAAGTTGTTGCCGTAATGCGTAAAGTCGGAACTGACGACCAGCAGGGTCCGATCATCCATCAGGGGGTGAAGCGATTTCGCGACGGCTTCGATCGCGTCCACGTCGGTCTTCTTCTGGTAATCAAGGAAATCGCCGACTAGGATGGGGATCAAGCGGAACGTTCCAAGGCGTTCCTGGAGGAAGGGCAACGTCGCCTCGATTGAATATTCGATTTCGTGGACTTGAACGCGGGACGAATCGGCCTGGTAGTTGACGCTACGCACTTCGATGAGCGGCGAAAGATCCAACTGCCGGATGCTTTGGCCATCCAACGGAATGCTGCCCAAGGGGGTTTGGTAAAACTCGACCGACGGAATCGAGCAACCGCGGAAGGAACTCCGGTGCGACGCCCCCAGCACGATAACGCGATCGTATTGTCCCGGCTGAAGCATTCCCAGCGCGGCGCCCGCAATGGCGCCGGATGTCTGGTACGGCGCATGCGGCACGATGCATGCCGCCATTCGTTCGCCCGCCGGGGGCCGCGCGTCTTTCATGCACTCCTTCAGGGCCGATTCCAGCGCTGCTTTGTCGGCTGGATACCAGACACCCGCGGCGACCGGCAGGGCAAAACGCGTTACAGCTTCGGACAAGCCGCTCCACAGAAGCGTCAGGCAGATGCCGTAAAAAATGTGGCGCCGCATCGCGCGTTGTCTCCCGTTGTCGGAACGTATCTGAAAATGTATCGAATCGGCTGCAGGATTGTCCATGTGAATGGTTGAACAACCGAGCGGCCGTTTAGGGTATGGTTCGATGGTTCATTGCTGTTCAGGCGCAATGCTTGGGCATGGGCAGGGCTTTGCCGGCCTTGGATGATTTTTCGGCGGTGGCGATCACCGCGATGACGCGCCGGGCGCTTTCGGGGGTCACGACAAGCGGCTCGCCGAGCATGAGATGATCGGCAATGTTGCGATAATAGGCGTGCCAGTCGGACTCGAAGTACTTGAGCGTCGCCTCGGATCGCACGCCGTCGCGGTAACTGATGACAGTAAACTTGTCGTCATCGTAGTCGAGGATGCCGCCTTTCGTACCCAGGATGCGCCATCGCGGTTTGCCGGCCGCGGCGATTTGCGACAATTCGATGAAGGCGCTGCATCCGTTCGAGAAGCGCACCGTGGCCGAGCAATGGTCCTCGTTGGTGACATCGTGCCAGACGCGTTTTTCCTGGAAATAGCCGGAGACCTCGACGATTTGCGCCGGAACGAGTCCGAGGGTCCAATCAACGACGTGTGCGCCCCAATCGTAGAACGCGCCGCCGCTGATCTTTTTTTCGGACCGCCACCAGTAACTCGGATGGCCGTATCCGCCCATGCAGGCCTCGATATGGAAAACCTCGCCGATCAGGCCGCTGGCGATCGCGTGTTTGATGGCCATGTAGTCGCCGTCCCAGCGGCGGTTGTGAAAGACGCTCAACATGCGCCTGTTCCTGCGGGCGGCGGCGATCATCGCATCGGCTTCTTCGATGGTGATGCAGAAGGGTTTCTCGGTGATCGCATGGACGCCGGCATTCAGGCATTCGATGACCCGTTTGGCGTGATCGTTGTGCTCGGTGATGACCGTGGCGAGTTCCACGCCTGATTTTTCAAGCATTTTTCGTGAGGAGGCGTAGGTCGGAATGCCGGGAAAGTCCTCCTCGGCCTCAATCCGGCGCTGTTCGACAAGGTCGCATGCGGCCACAATTTCAAAACCGGCGGCGCGCATGCTTTCGAGATGAAGTCGGCCCATCTTGAACGATTTTCCGTATCCGATGACGCCCGCCTTCATGGATTTGATCTCTTTGCGACCAAAGGTCCAGTCCACGCCCCTCCGGATCATTTTCTGGACTTCGGGGTGATTCAGCGAGCGTTCGTCGTGGCCCAGCGCGAGGAAAAAGACCCGGCCTTTACCGTGGGTCCGTGTGTATGCCATGGGCTGCGGCTTGCCCCGCCACATGGCCGTTGCAAGGACTTCGCAGGAATCCGCCTGGAATTTGTCGAGCAGATACAGTTCGTCCGTCACGCGAAAAGGTTGTATCCGCCGCGTGATCATCGAATCCGCCGCTGTCGGCGTCACGGGAAACTCGAACTGCGCATCGTGCCCGGCAAACGTCGAGCCGAGCATGTCCACATAAGCCGCATTTTTCGTGAACGAGGCCGCCGCGCCATGCAATCCGATGAATGCGCCGCCATTCTTCACGAAATTGACAAGCCCATTTTCCTGATCTTTCCGTAGTTCCCCGCCGTCGGCATAAACGATTGCCGCATCAAAACGCCCGATATTTCCCGCGCGCAGCGTGTTTAGGTCGTGCGTCGGTGTGACCAGATACCGCCCGGTGTCTTCCAGAAGTTTTTTTACAATTTCGCCGCACCGATCGAGGGGATGATATTGTCCCCCCAGTACCATGAGGATTTTTTTCATCGTCGCCATTCCGCGTCCTTTCTCTGTTATAATTACACGGTGTCAAAGTGCATTGGGTGCGATTTTACGTACATAACGGAGGAATAACAAATCGCCGCGGGCGGGGAGGCAATGACGAAAATGGATGGGGAGGCGAAAGTGGTTGCCTGTGCCGCATGCGGTCATGTCATGAAAATTCCGCCCCAGTATGCCGATACGCCGGGGCGGTGTGGCCGGTGTGGCGCCACGGTAAACGATCGCGTTTTGATACCCGCCATTGATCTGTCCGATCTGGGGCCGCCATCCCCCAAAAAGAAGACATCTGCGGCCGTCCAGAATTCAGAAACCTTTTCGATTACTGTTCGCCGGGCGTTGCTGGCGGGGTTGGCCGGTGCTTTGGTTGGGGGGGGTGTCGTGGGCGCTTTCTTTACTATTCGTCGCACGGAGGGGCAGGCCATCACGCCGGGCACTCTTTTCGCAAACGCCAACACGGGGCTCGTGCTCGGTTTCACGATATGTTCGCTGTTTTTCTTTGTCAAGCATTTGAATTGGGGACCGTTCAGGGCGGCCGGGGCTGGAATGCTCAGTTGTGTCGTGATCGGCTCCGTCATGTTTCTCTTGGAAGCCCGTTTGGTTGCCCCGCCGGACATAGGTTTGTTTGCCCAAATCGCGATGGCCGCCATGGCGGGAGGGGTCGCGGGGTTGATCATGGGGGCCAAATTGAACAACGAAGACTGACCGTATGCCGGAGACCTCGGCCGCCATCATGTTCCAATTCATAAGGAGATGGCGGATCACACATTGAATCTCCGCCATTGCAGCCGTTTTTTGGGGCCTATCCCATCGCGTGTGCGCGGGCCGCTGGGGTTCGTTTTTTTGAATCATGTTATTAGGGAGGCATATACTTTTTTCGATCGTTGAGGGAACGGGAGGTGAGCGATGCAAAGAGTGAGTGTGTCGGCTTTTTTGCTGTTATGGTGTGGGGTTGCTTTTTCGGTCGAGTTCGTGTTTGAAGAACAACCCGGATCGTGCCTGTTGAAAGGCGATGGAAAAACGTGGATGGCCACGATGATGGCCGCTTTCGATCCGGCAAAACGCGATGAGACATACAAAGTCTACACACATATCCACGATTTTCAGGGCATCGCCCCGATTACCAAGGGACCGGGCGGGAAATATCCGCATCATCGCGGTATGTTCATTGGCTGGAAGGATGTCGTGGCCAACGGTCTCCACTTCAATTTGTGGGAAATGGCGAATACCTCGCAGCGCCATGTGGCGTGGCTGGAACGCAAAGGAGGGCTGGACTCCGCGCGGCAATCGGAGCGCATCCACTGGTGCGATCCGGAGGGAAAAGTGCTTATCGAGGAGACGCGGACCCTTGCCGTCCGGCCCGGTCCCGGCGGCGTGCGCCTTTTCGATTTTCAGTCTGTGCTTTTGGCCCCGTCCGGCGACATCCAGTTGCGCGGGGATCTTCAGCACGCCGGCATGCAGGTCCGCATGGCGCAAGAAGTGGCGGACCATGAAGATTCGACGAAATACATTTTGCCCGAAGGTGCCCAGGAACTGCCGGACGACAAGGTCGTGGGTGCATGGTGGGTATGTTGCAGTCCGGTTGTGCGCGATGTGCGCTATTGGGTCGTTCATATGACACCGTCCGGTCATCCGTTGGGTCAGCCGGTGTATTCGATTCGCCGGTATGCGCGATTCGGTGCGTTTTTTGAGCCGGACTTGCAGGCCGGAAAGCCATCGGCATTCTCGTTTCGCATTGCGGTATCGGACAAGGAACTGGACCGCGCCGCCTGCGAATCGCTGTATGCCGATTATTGCAAGCCCGCACCCTGATTCGATTCGGAGACTTACGCGTGCGCAAGTTGGCGGTCACATTCTACGGCATCATTCACGGATCGTTGATCAAGGAATGCGCCGTCGTGCCGGAACAGCGCGCGGAACTGTGCATGGAAGGCGACCCGTGGCTGGCGACGGTTTCGACGCCCTACGATCCCTCCGCCCATTCGGATACCTGCAAAGTCTTTACGCATTTGTATAGTCCTTGCGACGGGCTGCCGATTACAAAAGGGGCGGGCGGTTTCGATTCGCATCAGCGTGGCCTGCATATCGGCTGGCGACGCACGGAAGTGGAAGGGCGGAACTTCGACACGTGGCATATGACGGATTGTTCCCAGCGCCATGGCGGATGGCTGGCTGAACCGGGGCATGTGGCCGCCCACGCGTTCATCGTGGATTGGTGCGACGCGGGGGGGCGGCCTTTCCTGCGCGAGTTTCGGTCCGTGTTGTGCCGCCGCGCGCGATATGGCGCGCGCATGTTCGATTTGCAGTCGCGGCTGGCCGCCGTGGACCGTCCTGTCGCCCTGCGCGGGGACCCGCACCATGCCGGTGTCCAGATTCGCCTGGCGAATGAAGTTTGCCGGCGGCCGTGGGGCACCCGGTTCGTGCTGCCGGGCAATGCACAACGCCGGCGCAACGATGTCGTGTACGATGCGCTCTGGGTTTGCTGCCTTTCCACTATTCGAGACAAGCGCCATGCCGTTTTGCACATGACCCATCCCGCCAATCCGGGTCTCGAACATCTAGTCTATGGGATACGCGCCTATGGGCGTTTCGGGGCCTTTTTCGATGCGGATTTGAAGCCCGGGTTTCCCATGCGCATGCGTTTCCGAATCCTGTGGACCGAGGGCGAATTGGACAGAGATGAATGCGAGGCTCTCTATCGCGAGTACACCTCATCCTTCTGAACATTACAAGCCCGGCAAGGCAACGATAATTCCCGCCTTGTGGGCAGGATGAACGATGGGGACCCCATGGACTTGATTCGGCGCCTGATATCTTATCGTCTCCGCCGCGGTCCACGGCGTCGCTGGTGTGGACGTTTACGGTGGGAACTGTCGCGCTGGGGTTCGCGGGGGCTTTCGGGAACCCGGATCGTCTCGGCGGGAATGTAACGGGCGAGTTTGTCTTCGGTCGAGTTGTAACAGTCGCAGCGGGGACACCTTGAAAGCCGTTCGGCCTGCTCGTCAAGGTAGATATATCCGCAAAATGTGCACCGCCAGAGAAACTGTTTGGTTAGGACCGCCTGTATTCTCCGGGAAACGATTTCCGTATGCGTCCAGATGGCAATGGCCAGCGCGCACAGCAGGGCGCTGTAAAAAACGAGCGCGGAGGTAAGCGAAATCTGGATCATGATGATGGCGCCCCTGCTTTTTCGTGATCATCCACGGTCTTTGCCGATGGCCGTTTGCCGTTCCTGTCTTCCTTTCCGGGTGTCGCCAGCGTGAAGAGTCCGGCTTGGGGCGTCATGGGTATGTGCCGCATTGCTTCCCTCATGATCCGCCCTCGACCTCGACGAATAACGTGCCGCGTTGCAAGTGGACGTTTTCAATCGGTTCGAATTGAAAACGGGGAAGCACAGTTTGGAGTTCCGAGACGACGCCGGTGGCGTCTTCGATGGAAGTTTGGACGTTTTCCACTTTTCCTTTTTCGTTGACGCTGAAAATAATCGAAATGGGAGCCGTAGGCCGGGCCGGTTCCAAGCGCCACAGGGAAGCGATCGGAGGAACAAACAGGGCGCGGCGATCCCGTGGATCGGACATCCATTCGACGAACAGCGCAATTCCGGGCGCCGGACATTCCAACCGCACGCGGTTGGGCGTTGTTTGAACGGTTCGGGGCCATGCCCATTGCGAGAGCGCGGGGCCGATTCCGCGCAATTCGCTGGTGAACCGCGCCCATGAATCGGGCGTGTCGGCCTCGCGCGTCTCGAAGAGTTCGCTGAACTGGGAACGAATCTTAAGACTTTCTTCCGGGCTGCGCAAGACCGGCAGGGACGACGCGAGCCGGGGTAGTTCGACGGGTGGCAGCAAGTCGGTATCCGATTCATCGGCCAACGCGAGCAGATTCGGGTACCGATCGGTCGGCATCGGCTGATCGCTGTCCGGGGTTGGGGGTTGGACAAGTCCGATGGTAAATTGCCGTGTTTCGGGTTTTGGCAGAAGAATCACGATCGAAAAAACCGACACCATCGAAAGATGAAACAGGACCGAGACGGCGAGTGCTATGTTAAAAGCGGAAGCGCGCGGCATGGCGCGTTACCGTTGCGGCGGCCCGGCGGGACGGGCGGCAATCGTGCAATGGCGGATGCCGGCATCGTTGACCAGTCCGAGCACTTCGATGAGCCGCGCGCTTTCGATGCGGGCATCGGGCCGGATTACGACGGTGATGTCCGGGCGTTGCGCATGCGCCTCTGCGAGAATGCGCGAAACTTCGTCGAATCCGTCCACCTGTTCCTCATTCACAAAAATCCCGCCCTCATGCGAAAGCGTGATTGACAAGTCTTTTTCCTCGTATGCGGACGGCCCGGCGGCCTCGGCGGTCTTGATGGTCACGGGGAACTGCGTGGCGAAGGTTGTTCCCAGCATGAAGAAAATCAACAGGTTCAGAACGACGTCCATGAGGGCCGTCATATCGATCGTGGCGCGGATCCTGGGCTTCCGATCCTTGCGGAACCGTATGAGGCGTTTATCCGCCGCCGCTTGCATCATGGGGCCTATCCGTCCTCGCCGGTTCGGTGCATTGTCATCAATTCAACGGCTTCCGATGCGCCGACTTCCATTTCAACGATCATGGTGTCCACGCGCGTAACGAAATAATTGTACGCCACCATGGCGGGAATGCCCACAACAAGCCCCGCAAACGTCGTGATCAGGGCATTTCCAATGCCTTCGGCGAGATCGGAAGGGTTTACCATGCCTCGGCGGTTCTCGATGGCCGCGAAGCATTTGATCATCCCTTGGACCGTACCCAGCAGGCCGAGCAACGGCGCGACTTGCGCGCAGGTTCCCAGTCCGGCGAGATAACGTTCGAGACGGGGTATTTCCAGCCGTCCCGCGTCTTCAATGGCCTCGCGGATATCGGTTTTGGTGCGGTTGTGCTTGACCAGGCCCGCTTTTACGATGCGCGCGATGGGCGCACGGGTTTCGTCGCAGGTTTGCAACGCCTCCTGGACGCGATCCTGCCGTAGCGCGGCGCGGATCAGATCCATGAATTCCCGCGTGACGACTGTGATGCGGCGCAGCGTGTAGAAGCGCTCGATCGCGATGGCCAACGCGACGATCGAGCAGACGAAAATCGGCCACATCACCACGCCGCCCCTGCCGATCAATTCGTATGCGGTGTTGTATCCTGCCGGCAACATGGCTTCGAGCCTCCGGTAAGTCTAAAGCGTGACGAGCGTGCCCACGCCCTTGTCCGTAAAAATTTCAAGCAGAAGCGCGTGTGGAACGCGTCCGTCAATGATGTGGGTGCGCGACACGCCGTAATCCAGCGCCTTGATGCATGCATCCACTTTCGGAATCATGCCGCCCGCGATGATTCCCTCGCGCGTCAACTGGGCCACCTCGCCGTGCCGCAGATGGTGAATCAGCGAATCCGGGTCATCCTTGTCGCGCAGCACACCCGGCGTGTCCGTCAGAAAGACAAGTTTTTCGGCCTGAAGCGCCGCGGCCACTTCGCCCGCGGCGGTGTCCGCATTGATGTTCCACGTGCCCCCCTCCGCGTCTGTCGCGAGTGGCGCGACGACGGGAATCATGCCTGCCGCGCAGAGCACGTTGAGGATGCGGGTATGCACATTGACAATCTGGCCGACATGTCCGATATCGGCGCCGTCCTCGAACTCGATCTTTCGCGCGTGCAGCAGATTCGCATCCTTGCCGGAAAGGCCGACGGCCTGTCCGCCGGCTTGGTTGAGCAGCGTGACGATGTCCTTGTTGACCGTTCCGGCCAGGATCATTTCCACGACTTCAATGGCGGCATCGTCGGTTACACGGCGCCCCTGATGGAACTTGGATTCGATGGCCAGCCGTTTCAACATGCCGTTGATGGCCGGTCCGCCGCCGTGTACGACGATCGGATTCATGCCGACATATTTCATCAACACGACATCTTCCGCCGTGCTCTTGCGGATGCGGGGATCCGTCATGGCGCTGCCGCCGTACTTGATAACGACCGTCTTGCCCTCGAACTTCCGAATGTACGGCAACGCCTCGACCAACACCGATGCTTTTTGTATAACCGCTTCCATTTTTCTCCTTCTGTCGTGCCCGCAAGCGCCTCGGGCGGCAACTACGTCCTGTAATCTGCATTGATTTCCACGTAATTGTGGCTCAAATCCGATGTCCAGAATACGGTTTTTCCCGGTCCATTTCCGACTTCCACGCGAATGCGGAATTCCGGCTTGCGCATGCAGGCTGCCGCGTCTTCTTCCTTGTATTCGGCCGGCATCCCGTCGCGCATGACTTGGATATCGTCAATCCACATGCACAGTTTCTCCGGGATGAACGATGCGCCGGAATAGCCTGCGGCGCAGGCGAAACGCCCCCAGTTGGGGTCTTGCCCAAAAAAGGCCGTCTTGCACAGTTGGGATGTCGCGATGGCGCGCGCGATGATCTTTGCGTCGTTGTCGGAAGAGGCGCCATTCACGGCAATTTCGACGAATTTTGTCGCGCCTTCCCCGTCGCGTACCAGCGATTGGGCCATGTGAATGCACACGTCGCGCAATGCGGCGGCAAAGCGCCCGAAGTCGTCCGTGCCCGGCTGTAGAACCGGCGTGCCCGATGCCCCGTTCGCCAAACAGATGACCGAGTCGCTTGTGCTCATGTCGTTGTCCACGCATATTTGATTGAAGGATACCTCGACGGATTCGCGCAGAATCTTGGCGAGCGGCTCCGGTTCGATGGCGGCATCCGTGGTCAACAGGCAGAACATGGTGGCCATGTTGGGCGCAATCATGCCCGCGCCCTTCGCGATGGCGCCCAGCCGCACCGTGCCGCCCGAAAGCGCTAGTTCGACGGCTGTTTCTTTCGGGACGGTATCCGTGGTCATAATGGCGGCGGCGGCATCCGCGCTGCCGTCCGCGCGCAGCGATGCCAGGCATTCCCGCACGCCGTACGCGATACGGTCCATCGGCAACGGGAGGCCAATGACTCCCGTGCTCAACACGCAGATCTCCTCGGATCGTGCGCCGATGCCCTCGGCAACCATTTTTGCCGTTGCCTGGGCATCGGCATAGCCGCGATCGCCCGTGCAGGCGTTCGCATTGCCGCTGTTCGCGAAAATCGCCCGCGCGACGCCGCGCGTGCATACGCTTTCACTCCAGCGCACCGGAGGCGCCTTGAATAGGTTGCGCGTGAATGTGCCGGCCGCTGTCGCCAATCGGTCGCTGACGATGAGCGCGCAATCCTTTTTGGTCGAATTCGGCTTGATGGCCGCAGCGACGCCTGTTGCTTGGAAGCCTTTTGCCGCTGTTACGCCGCCCGGGATGGTCGTCATGGCATCATCCCCGCCAGTTTAAGGCCGGTTGTCTCCGGCAGCCCGAACATGACATTCATGCACTGCACCGCCATGCCTGCCGTGCCGCCGACGAGGTTGTCTATGGCGCTGACGATAATCAGGTTTTTGGTGCGTTTGTCCACGACCCAACCGATATCGCAGAAATTCGAGCCACGCACATAACGGATTTCCGCCGGTTTGCCTTCGCCGAGCACGCGCACGAACGGCTCGTCCGCGTAGCGTTCATAGCAGGCCGCCACATCGAAGATTTCCTTGAGATGCACGGTTATCGTGCTGAGAATTCCGCGTGTATAAGCGCCCACGTGCGGCGTGAACTGCACCGTAAAGGCATTCAGCAGCTCCTGTTCGATTTCCGGCGTATGCTGGTGATTTCCGATACGGTAGGCCTTGACGTTTTCATTCATTTCCGGGAAGTGGAAAGCCTCCGCCACGGCCCGGCCCGCGCCCGAAAGACCCGAAATCGCGTCCACAACGATTGGGACATCCTTGTCAATGGGAGCGTCCACGAGCGGTCGCATCGGCAAGATCACGCTCGCAGGGTAGCAACCGGGCGCCGCCACCAATTGGGCGTCTCGCAATTGATCGCGATAATAGGGAACAAGGCCGTACACCGCTTCCGGCACCCATTGGCCCGCCGTGTGCTCGACCTTGTAGTATTCGGAGTAGAGACGCAGATCCTTGATGCGGAAGTCCGGACCCATGTCCACCGTGCGAACGCCCGCCTCGCGCAATGCCGCGCCCAACGCCATGGACTTCGTGCCCGGCACCGCGATGAACACCACGTCGCACTTCTTCGCCAACGCCGCCGGGTCGAATTTTTCGCATACCACATCCACGAGTTTACCAAAGGCCGGCAACAATTCCTGGATGGATTTTCCTGCCTCGACTTCCGCCGCGGCCACCAGTTTCGCCTCGGGATGCAAATTCAGCAGGCGTATCAATTCACGCCCGCCGTAACCAATGGCGCCTACAAGACCTACACGTATCATGAAATACACCTCCGTGGGATGGATTGGAAACAGCCGGATTATAGTCCGCTGTCGGCAGGGCAATCAAAGAAAGCTCACACATTCGACGAATTTTCTACTGCAGCAGCCACGCGACACCGGCGCCGCCCAGGATGACCCAAGGCACCTTGGCGCGCAGGAGCAAGGCCGCAAACGCCGCCGTTCCGACTGCGGCCAACGATGGATTCCAGGGCACTTCCATGCCGAGCATCGCGGTGGTGGCAAGAAGGAGGCCGACGAAGGATGCCACGGCTCCACGAAGCACGCACCGGACTGCGGGACGGCGGCGCAGGCGGTGGAATTCCGGGGCCAGCGCCAGCAGCACCAGAAACGAGGGAAGGAAGATCCCCATGGTCGCCGCGCAGGCCCCGGCCAGCCCTTCGCGCATGTAGCCCACGAATGTGGCGGTGATGATGATCGGTCCGGGCGTGACTTGGCCCAGTGCGATGCCGTCCATGAATGTCCGCGCGTCCAGCCAATGCCGGGCATCCACCACCTCGTGCAGCATGATGGGGAGGGCGGCGTATCCTCCGCCGAAGGCAAACAGGTCAATCCGCATCATCGTGAAGGCCAGATTGAAAAGCGAGCGGTCCACGAAGAAAAGCACCACCATGCCGGCCAACGCTGCGGACACGACAAGCGCGGCCGCCCGCCATGCGTTTCTCCGTTGCGTAAAGGGCGCGGGCGATCGCGGCGATTCTTCGTCGCCCACACGCCGGTAAAGCCAAAATCCGGCCAAGGCCGCGACGGGGATGGCGATATACGGAACGCCGCCAAGTCCGAGATAGATCGCGACACTGAAGGCCAGCAGTACGTCCTGCCGATACTTCACAAATTCCCGGCCGAAGGACCACGCCGCATGCGCCACCAAGGCCACGACCACAGCCTGCAATCCGTTGAACATTGCAAGAATAGACGGCAAATTGTGTGTCCGGCTGTACACGGCGGACAGGGCGAGCATGAGTAGAAACGCCGGCAGTCCAAAACCCACAAAGGCCGCCAGCGCCCCGCGAATGCCGCCGATGCGCAATCCCAAATACCCCGCCATCTGCATTCCCGTGGCGCCGGGAATCGCCTGGCACAGTCCGATGCCGTCGTCGAATGCCTCAGCCCTTACCCAGCCGCGACTCCGCACGAGATCTTCGCGTAGATGAACGATGATGGCCGGTCCGCCGAACGCCGAGCACCCGAGAATCAAAAAGGTCCGGAATATTTGCCACAGGTTTGGATTCGGCATGGGTCGAATCGGTTGCTGGTTTGTTTGCATGTCCTGGATGATATCATTTTTCCCGCATCCAATTTTGGTATTGCCGGGTAGGGACACCTCTGTCCTGTACTCAATCCGCTCGTATCTGCGTCATCCGCGGAAGGCCATGCGGTCAACCGAGGACGCGGCTATTCGTAGATGCTGAAAAGATGAATGGGGAATCAACGCAAGCCCGATTTCAGCCAGCCGCTTGTCACGCCTCGACGGTTTGCCGTTTGGGGAGACGCACCACAAATCGCGTGTTCGAGGACGCGGCGTCCAAGAACAAGTCGCCGTGGTGGTTTTCGACCATCCGGCGCGAAATGCTCAAACCAAGACCGATGCCTCCGATGGTCTGTTTCGTGGTAAAGAAGGGAATAAAAGCCATTTCCTGAATGTCTCTGCCCAAGCCGTGTCCACTGTCGGTTATGGCAAATCGAATAGTCGTCCCTTCATCTTCGACGTCGAGCCGTATCCATTTTTCCGGCAATTCTTTGACGGCGTCGTAGGCATTGTTGATCAGGTTGAGCAGCACTTGGCCCAATTGGGCAGAGCGGCATTCAATATGGAGTTCATTCGGTATGGGCGACACCGTCAGTGTGATGCCGGCGTCTCTACAACGCGCCATGCACACTTCCAGTGTTTCTGTGACGATGGTGGCGACTGATTCCCGCACGAATGCGTCGGACGAGCCGTCCCTGGACAAATTCCGCAGTCCTTGGACAATATGTTGAACGCGCTTGACATTGCGCACGATGGTCTTGGTCACGTTTGCCCGGTATTCGTTTGAAAGGCGGGGATCGTCGAGACTTCGTTCGAGTTGTTCGGCGCCGACCGAAATAATGGCCATGGGATTGTTTATCTCGTGCGCGATGCCGCTTGCCATCGTGCCCAAGGCCGACAGGCGCGCCGCGTTCAGCATGAGCAACTGCTGTTCCAGGATCAGGCGCTGCGCCTTTACGCGTTCGGTGATGTCGTTTCCGATGCAAAGGATTTCTTTTATGCGGCCGTTTTCGTCGCGGATCGGCCGGTTGGTCCACGATATCCAGACGATGTCCCCGTTTTTCCGGCAGTTTTCGTTTTCATTGCACAGATACTGTTCCGGGTGTTCCCCGATACCCTTTATCATTGCCTCGTGGGCGCGCCCGTCGGAATCTTCCGGGCGCAGGATGGTTCCGATGACATTGCGTCCGATGATTTCCTCCTCGGTGTACCCGAAAAATTCCTGCGCGAAATGATTGAAGAAAAGGATGTTGCCGTTCACGTCCATGCGCATGATGACGCTGTTGGCGCTTTCGACCAGTTCGCGGTATTTCGCCTCGCTTTCGCGAAGAGCCTCCTCGGCTTTTTTACGGCGATCAATATCGCGCGTGATGCCCTGAAATCCGAGCAATTGGCCTTCCGAATCGAACAGGGGCGCCGACACCGTTTCGGTCCAAATTAGGGTTCCGTCCTTTCGGATTTGCTCCAGTTCATAGGTCGCGCTTCCCGGATTGATTCCCTGTTCCATGAGTTTCAAACGCTCGCTGAATTGCGCCTTGAACGAGGCAAGCGACCGCGGGGTTATAAATTCCAAAACGGATCGCCCAATGACTTCTTCCGCTTTGTATCCCCGCTGCCGTTCGTCCGCCGGGCTGACATACGCCGCGCGCAGATCGGGTGTCAACTGCCAAAAAACATCGTCCACGCTTTCTATCATGAACCGGAGGGATTCCTCGCTTTCTTTCAGCGCCTCCTCGGCCTGCTTGCGTTCCGTGATGTCGCGGCCCACCGACTGGGTTTCGATCAGGCGTCCCGTTTTATCGAAGAAGCCCCGGTTGACAAACTGCATCCAGCGGATTTCCCCCGTGCCGGCATAGACACGGTTTTCGATAACAACGACGGGGTTGTCCGGCGACATCTTTCCGAGTTGCTCTTCGATGATCGGACGGTCATCCTCATGCGCCAGGGGTTGCCAGGGTTTTTCAATCAGATCGTTTCTTGTTTTATTGAAAAAGCGGCAAAAAACGTCGTTCACAAACACGAATGTGCCATCGGGCCGGAACCGGCTGATGATTTCCGTCTGATCCTCCAAGACAGTCCGGTAGCGTTGCTCGCTGTCGCGCAAAGCCGTTTCGATGAGGCGGCGTTCGGCGATTTCTTGTTCCAATTGCCGGTTGATCCGCATCAGTTCGGCGGTGCGTTCGGCCACGCGATTTTCAAGTTGTGCTCGCGTCTGCTCAAGCTCCTCGAACGCTTTCCGTTTTTCCTCCATCTGGACACGGAGCGTTTCCTGTTCGACTTGGAGCCGTTGCTTGGCCCGGTGGGTTTCATACACTCCCCAGAAGAGGCCGCCGATGAACAATACAATGCCGGTGCTCATGAGCGGTTCCTTGACCAGATGGAACGGCCTCACGACCGGACGCACATTGCCGCCGAAAGATGAGATGCCATCCATGACATTGATGATCTGGCCGGCCAAGATAAGGGCGATGCCGATGGCCGCCAGAAAAGTGATCGGCCGTACGGCATACACGACGGACAAGACAAACGTGGTCCCAATGCCCAACAGAAGTAGACTGAAAAAAGTAATGGTATCGGCGATAAAAAAACTATACCAGCCTTGGTAAAAGCCCACACGGCCCAGTAAATGAAGGGAAAGAACCAGCGACAGTGAAATGACGACATACCACGCGACGCGCGGCGGCAAATCATATTTTGTCGCCGGAGATGCCCCTTGATCGGCTTCCGCCTTCTCCGGTTCGTTCCCGTCACGCCTCATGAAATACCCCTGCCCTGTTCGGGCCGTTGCTCCCTGCTCCTATCTTTCCCATGTGCCGGTTTCATTGTACTACTTTCTCGCCAAAATTGAAAGACCCCTGTTTGAACTACTGCGTAAAGCGTCGTAGACTATATTCCGCCAAGTGCGAGAGGAGAAGCGCCGATGTCGGAAACGAAGAAGTTTCGCGTGGGGGTTATCGGGGTGGGTTCGATTGCGCAGGCGTGCCACCTGCCGGGTTATCTCAAAGATGATCGGGCGCAATTGGTGGCTTTCGCCGACCCCGAACCGGAGCGCCACAAGGAGATGGCGCTGTCCTATGGCGAGATGCGGGGCTATGCGCATTACCGCGACATGCTTGCCCGGGAAAAACTCGATGTCGTCAGCGTGTGCACGCCGAACAAGTATCATGCCGAAGCCGTAATCGCCGCGCTGGAGGCGAAATGCCATGTCTTGTGCGAAAAGCCCATTTCAACGACGCTGCAAGAGGCCGACCTGATGATCGCCGCCGCGAGAAAAGTCCGGCGCAAACTGATGATTGGCTTCACGCACCGGCTTTTCAATGGCCCGAAGAAATGCAAGGAACTACTCGAGGAGAAGACGCTGGGAAAACCGTTCATGATCCGCGTGCGGTTTGCGCATGGGGGGCCGTTTCCCGGCTGGGCCAAGAGTGATTGGTTTTACCAGAAGAATCTGGCGGCAGGCGGCGCGATGCTGGACATGGGCATTCATGCGATTGATTTATGCCTGTGGCTTTTCGGCCCGATCGTGGCCGTAAGCGCCAAGGCGGCGACGCTCGTCAAGAAAATCGAAGTGGATGACAATGCGTTGTTGCTGCTCGAATTCAAGAGCGGCGCGCTCGGATACATCGAAGTGGGCTGGACCAGCCGTCCCGGATTCAGCGGCCTTGAAATCTACGGGACCGAGGGATCCATCATCTGCGACTACACGCGGGGCGTGTATCTGGTGGGGGGCAAGGCATCGGCGGGGCGCGACGGCAAACACGAATGGAAAACGCTGGACAAATCGCCCACGGAAGGGGGATGGTCCACGGAGATGGGCTACTGGCTCGATGTGGTCACGGGGGTGGAAAAACTGACCATGGACGGCAGGGCCGGACGGGATGCGTTGGAAGTGGCGCTGGCGGCCTACAAGTCGAGCCAGACCGCCAAGCGCGTCACCATCGAATAAGCCGCCTGCAACCTTTCGCGCGGCGCGGGTATATCATTGAGAAGGAGGGTTGCCATGATTCGCGGGCTATTTGTTTCGATTGGCCTTTCCGTGCTGGTTCTTGTTCCGGATACTGCGTTGGCGCAACGCGAGCCAAGGGCTTTCCGAACCATCAACACGGATCAATACGAGGTGGCCGTTCACAAGAATGGCCTGATTGACATTCGGGTGAACCGGATCGAAACCATTGCCACCGGTCTGTATCCGATGATCTGGATTGAGGGGGAGGCCGCGCCGAAACCTTTTCCCGTTGATGCGCGATACAGCAACCGCGCTCCCGTGAACAACCGCCTTGGAGAAGGACAGGGGATGTGGTTCAAGAAGGGGACGCTGGATTGGATTGTGGAGACGTACCCCACAAAACCTTTCATGACGATTCAAGTGGCGTTCGAAAACACAACCAAAAAGCCCGTGACGATCAAGGCGCTGATTCCATGGGCGCTTGGAGGCGAGAAAAAGGGTTCGCTCAATCTGGGGTTGGGTTCCGGCGGGTCCGTTATTCTTGAAAACGGCCGCCATCTGGGTTTGACCGACGAAGTTCCCCAAGTCGTCGCCGGGAAGACGCAATGTCTAAGCAATTGCACGGCCTTCAATCCGACCAGCGGATTGTCGTTGACGGCGGGTTTTCTGACCATGCGGCATGCGTACGGACGAATCATGCTTGAATTGGATGACGATCCGACGAGGGCCGTCATGCGCGCCGACTGTATATTTGATCCGCCGATCGAGGTTCCGCCCGGAAAGCGCCTCGAATCGGAGATTTTTTATGTGGCCCTTACTGAACGAAACCCCTTCGACGGGTTGGAGCATTTCGGGCAGGCCGTCGGCGCGTTCAACGATGCCGGCCCGCAAGGTTTTCGGTTGCCGCACGGTTGGGATTCATGGAACACCGCCCTCAAGAGCGACATCAACGAATCGAACATTTTGGCGGCGTTGGATGTGTTCGATCGCGATTTGAAACGTTACGGTTGGACGCATTTTGCGATTGGGGGCGGTTGGCAGCAGGCCACGGGAACTTGGGAACCGGATTCCGCGAAGTTTCCGCATGGCATGAAATGGCTGGCCGACCAGATCCATTCGCGAAAAATGACGGCCGGCCTTTGGTTGGATCCGTTTACCGCCCATGTAAACAGCGCCGTTGCGCGGGAACATCCGGATTGGTTGCGCCAACCGGCCGAGGCGTACCGTTCCATGCTGGACCCGGATGATCGCATCATAGATGTGACAATCCCCGAGGCGTACGCGTGGGTGCGGGATCTGGCTGCGCGCGTCGGGAACGATTGGGGATTCGACACGTTGCAACAGGGCGATTTTGCATGCCGGTTGCTGTATGCGGATCGGTACGCCGCGGTGGGTGTTACGCGCGTGGATGTGTTTCGGATGGGCGTGCAAGCCTTGCGCGAAGGGCTAGGCGGGGAATCGTTGATTACCTCTTTTTCCCCGGCGCAGGTCACGGCGCCGGTTTGGCGCCGGGAGACAGGCCGGAAACCTTGGGGATGTGTCGAGGCGATGACGAACGCCGCCCGGCGCTATTATTTTGCGCCGCATTGTTGGATAGCCGACACGGACTGTTCCTATTTTGGGATTGATTCCACACGGGAACGGTGGAGTGTGGGCCATAGACCTCCCTTGTCCGCCGAACAGGCGCAGGCATGGCTGACGGCCGCCGCCCTGACCGGCGGCGTGATCAAAATGGGCGATTGGCCTCCGGACCTCGACGCCGGACAGCGCGCCCTTTTGACACGGCTTCTGCCCACCATTGGCCGCTCTGCGCGCCCTGTCGATCTCTTTGAAGGCAAAACGCCTGCGATTTGGTCGCTTCCGATTCAATGCGCCGTGGGATCATGGCATGTCGTCGCCGTATTCAACTGGAACGATGCCGCCCCTGCCAAGATTCCCCTCGATTTCACAAACCTGGGTCTCAATTTCAACCGCTACTATACCGTCTATGATTTCTGGCGCGACAAGTTCTATGGCCTCGCCAAGGGGAGGCTGATGCTCGACATGCCGCCGGGCAGCGTTCGGCTGCTGGGTCTGCGAGCCTATGAGGGCCGACCGATGTTTCTCGCCACGGATCGGCATTTCACTCAAGGGGCCACCGATTTCACCCGCCTCGAATGGAATGCGCAAACCCGCCTCTTGTCGGGAACATTTACCGGCATCGCGGAGACGGATTATAACCTGCGTATTTTTGTGCCGGACGAATATGCGGTGAAATCGTCCTATTGTTCGGCGGAAGCGCCCAAAACGGAACAGGACGGGAAAGTTTACAAACTCGGTTTTCGCTGTATCGAATCAGCACCGGTCAACTGGAACGTTCAGTTCTGAACCGCAAGGCGGTGGATTTCCCACGCGATCGCGCCGTTTATCAGGCCCGACGCGGCGAGCAAGGGCACGTCGTAGCCTTCGAGGGGCACGCAGGCGTCGGGCCAATCCCACATGGGATCAATCCATATAACGCCGCGATCATGAGCAAAATCGCGTTCGTGCCGGAGCGCCGTGAAAGCGACACGGGCGCCGGCCGGCCGTGCCTTGCGGAGGAGATCGTCCGGCGGCTGCTGGTATCCGATGAGCACAATCATGTCGCCGGGACGATAAACGTCATCGGGTTTCGGCGACGTGCGGAATCCCGCGTTCCACACGTCCGAATGAAACAGTTTTCCGATGTCTGTTTTACCCACTTCGTCCGGAAACAGGTGGCCCATGCTGTACATGAACAATTGTGCGCCCCGCTTTCTCGCCGCTCGGCACCATGCGCCTGTTTTGTCGAGTTGGCGGCGTTGTTCGCGATCCACGCGATCCAGCATGGCCTTGATTGTGTTGATATAGCGGTTGGCGATGACACCCGCTGCCACGGGGGGGACTTCTTTATCGTCGTGAAAGGCAATATCGCCGTTCTTGTACTGCGTGATGCGCGGGATGCCGCTGTATGAGCCGATACTTTCGTAAATGACCGGCATTTTGCCGAGCCGGGTCAACGCGGCGATCGTTTCGCCGGTAAAAATCCATGCGGGAATGGCGTTTGCCAGCGTGGGGGAGATGCCTGCCTCTTCGGCATGATTCGGAAAAAACGGCCATTGATCATGAACCGGCCTTGAACCGAAGGTCACTACAAGCGCCTGCGTGTTTTTCAGGGGGTCAGGCATGCCGGCGCCGATTTCGGGCGTGTACAAAACCACATCGGCGGGATCAGGCGGCTCGCTTCCCAGTGCGCGAATCATCATAAAGCCGCCGGCGCGTCCGCTGATTTCGCTGACGAGCGAGGGCTGGCCCGCCGCCCATAGTTTCCCTCCGTTGGCCAGAGCGGCGGCGGCCCGTTCGGCAACCGGCTGCATGGCGGATAGGTCGCCCCGGGCACATTCGATCGCATGCGCCACGCGCGCCAGATACGAACCGTTGATCGGGGCGGCCATGGCCGCACTCATTATGCCGATAATCGCCGTCATCATGCGCGGAAACCCTTTACTTGAAAGACAGTCGGAACCCTTTTCCCGAAACGACTATCGGATCCACCGTGGGAACATCGCCCGATTCGGGCAATAGAATCCGCATGGGGGAAAAATCCAGAATATCTTTCCTGATGTCAATGCCGGGCACGATACGCACCAGTTCCATACCGCGCGGCGTCAACTGGAAAATGCCCACATTGGACACGTAAAGCACTTTCTTGCCCGTGGCAAGCGCTTGGCGTCCACTGAAGGTAATTTCGTCCACATTGGCGATGAATTTCGGCTTGCCGTATTCGACGATGCGCAGGGCATTGCCTTCCAGACGAATCTTTCCACCCAGCATCCAACTACTGACGAAGATAATCGTCCGCGCCGCGGTCGTGAAGTCAATGAATCCCCCCGGTCCGACGTAATTGATTGCGCCCTCGCCGCGTTTGGAAACGTTGACGTTTCCATCGCTGTCACATTGCAGCATCCCCAGGATGCTCACATCCAGGCTTTCGTAGCACCGATGGAAAATTTCCGCGCTGGTAATCATCTTTTTGGGACATATCGCAGCGCCGAAAAAGACGCCCGGCGCTGGCAATCCACCAATGACGCCGCTTTCCGTAAACAGGGTGATGTCCTCGTAGAGTCCCGCCTCGTACAGCAGCCGGCAAACTTCTTCCGGCAGGCCGACGCCGATGTTGACCAGGCTGCCCCGGCGAACGTTTTCCGCGAAAGCCGTCGCGGCCAAGCGCGCAAGCGAATCGTCCACCGCTGTGCGTCTCGGCGTGATGCGCAGAGTTTCGTTGGCGTACTTGAGTTTGGCAACGCTTTCCGCGATCGGCATGTCGCTTTCGGTAGTGAACATCGGCCAGTGTTTGCGATGTTTGACGGAACCCGTCTGTTCCGTGCGGGGGTAGACAACGACCGCGTCCACATCCGATGCCGGCAGAAAGATATCGTCCGAATTTTTTTCGACGACGTACCCGACATTGACGATAACCAATCCACCGTTTGCCCGCGCGGCCTTTGCAATTTCGCGACTCTCCGCGAGCATGGCCGTGTGCCTCATGTAGATATTGCCTTCGCGGTCCGCCGATGGCGCGTTGAACATCGCGACCGTTATCGGGGGAAGCCGGTAGCGCAATTTGCCGTTTTCAACCGCAACCCATTGTTCCCCGGCGGGCGGTCTTACGGGCGATCCGCGCCCCACGCGCGGATCCATGAATGTGCCGATGCCGGTGCTTGTCAACAGGGATGTTTCCCCGTGGCCTTGGCCCTCGATGAGGAACGCCATGACCCCTTGGGGAATGCATTGGAGTTCCAGTTTTCCTTGGTCTGCCAGACGAAGCATCGCCTTGAAGGTTTCGAGATGTCCGCTGAAAAAACGCGTGCATAAGCCGGGAAGGCCGAGTTCTTCCAGCGAGCCCGGCGCGCGGCCCCGAGCGCCCATGCCCCCAATCGCCATGACGGTCAAATCGCGCGGGTGGCCCGTTTCCTGAAACAATTCCCGAATGGACCAATACAGGATGGACGCCCATTGATTGGCGCCCAAACCCGAAGCGGCCACGACGGCGCCGTCGGGGATCAATTTGACGGCGTCACGCGGTCCCATGAATTTCGGATTGTCGGGAATCGTGAACCGATAATGCGTGTCGCGCCGGTTCCATGTCAGCCGCCATTTGAGAACGTGATACAATACGGAAATCTTGGAAAATAGTGTCATGAGGGGTACTTCCTCTTTGAATCCGTGACGTAAGATAGCCGCTTCAAGACCGAAAAGCAAGAGATATCGGCGCGGCCACTTTACATGGCCGATTCCGTTGCGCTACCGTACCCGTCAAACCGGAACGAAAAAAAGGATCGAAGTATGAAAGCGCCTGTCGGGATTGGGGTATTGAGTTTTGCGCATGGCCATGTCGGTGCGTATGTGGACGTGATGAAGAATTTTGCCGATGTGAGGCTGGTGTCGGCATACGACGACAATGAACAACGGGGCAAGGGGGTGTGTGACAATGCGGGGATGCGCTACACGCCGCATGTCGAAGATGTCTTGGACGATCCGAATGTGCAGGCGGTCATGGTGGGCAGCGAGACATGCCGGCACGCAGAATTGTGCATCGCGGCGGCGCGGGCCGGAAAGCACATCCTCTGCCAGAAGCCTATGGCCCTCTCGCTCGAGGATTGCGACCGCATGATCGCGGCGGCGGAAAAAGCGGGCGTGATGCTTGCCGTGGCCTTCCAGATGCGTCACGACCCGGCCAACATCCGGATGCGCGAGATTGTCCAGTCGGGCGAATTGGGCCGTATCGCAGTCATTCGCCGCCGCCACTGCATCGGCGTGCTGCTCATGGAATCGTTCGTCAACGGGCCGACGCATTGGCATATCGAGGCCGACAAGAACATGGGCATGTTCATGGACGACGCGACGCATCCCGCCGACTGGTTCCACTGGATGCTCGGCAAGCCCGTCAGCGTGATAGCCGAAATTGACAATGTAATCACCCATGTCGCGCCCGACGACAACGGTGTGGCCGTGTTCCGTTTCGCACAGGGGGAAATGGGGATCGTTTTCAACAGTTCGACGGTCATGGCGTCGGAAAACACGACCGAAATCTACGGGGAGAAAGGCTGCGTGATCCAAAATTACGGGGACGCGCCGTCGTGCGACACGCGGCTGCCTGGCGGGATAGCCGTCAAGATGTTCAAGTACGGCGAGGGCAAGTGGCAGGACCTCGGCGTTCCGATTCCTCCCGGCCACGGTTGCCGGATTCAAGCCGTGCCGAGGCCTTGGGTGGACAGTCTTGTGAACGAGACCCCGCCGGCCGCGACGGGACACGACGGCCGCGTGGCCGTCGAAATGATCCTCGGCGCCTACAAGGCGGCGCGTGAAGGCCGCCGGGTAACGTTTCCGTTATGAAAGGATCCATGACGGGATTGCGGGCTGTTTGTCGTCGGCGACGTGAAGCGTTGATGCCCGACATGGGGAAAAAGGCAGTATGAAGGAATTCGATCTCGACACGATGGTGGATGTGGGTTGCGCCACGATCTTGGAAGTGCAGCAGAAGATCCAGGGCATGGTGATAGACAATCCGGCCCGGGCGCTGGATCCGGTCATTGTCGGTGCGCGGAAAAAGGCTGCGTTGCGCGTGGATGTCTTCGCGGAGGATTACACCGAGGCCGAACTGCGCAAGAAATTGAGGAAATACCGCCCCCGCGTGATCGGGGAAGAGAGTCTTTTGAAGGAGGATCTCGATCTATCGCGCGAGGATCGACTGGTCGTGCTGCTCGACATGCTCGATGGCACGGATTTGCTCGAGCGGGGCTTGTCCAACTGGTGTTCGGCGATGGTGTTCTATTATCCGCCCGAATGCAGGATTCTGGCGTCGTTCGTCGGCATTCCGAACGATGCCGTCTACTTTGCAATCGAGGATCGATCGGCGCCGGTGCGGAAATTTCTCTGGCATGTCCGCCGCGGTCAGCCGCGCGTCATTGACGTGACCGGCCCGTCGTCTGTCACGGCCTTGCAGGAAGCCTCGCTGTCGTTCTACGGCCAGCAGCCCGCCAATTTCATGTCCGTTGCGGGAAACAGGCGTTTTGCTGCGAAACTGGCTGAATTCGAAACCGTCAAGGACGACTCATTCAAGCGCATGCGCATCTATAATTTGGCGGGCAATCCAATGATGATGAAACTCATTGACGGATCCAAACGCATTGACGCCGTGTTCGATTTGCTGGGCCAATTACCGCACGACATGGCGCCCGGCGCCTATATCGCCCGCCGAGCCGGCGCAATCCTGTGCGGCCTCGACGGGCGGCCCATTCTGGAAGAAGATCTTGCGCGCATGTTGATAAAACCCGCGCACGGGGCATCGAAAAGGCCGTATCTGCTGGCCGCCACCGAGGGATTGAAAAACGAATTTCTCGCCCTCTTCGGAACGGATGCGTGCCGGGACTGAGAAGTCCCGATCCTTTTTTTGCATCAATGGTGTGTTATGCGCCGGCCGCTTCGCGCAAGGCCCGCAGGACGGCCTGCGCGGCGCCGGGGGCCGGATCGCTGAGCACCGGCAGGAAAATCGTCCGGGCCATCGCGCGTTCGGCATTCGGGAAATCGCCGGGGCGGTATCCGGTGTAGCCCTCGTTCGCACACAAGGGACCGCGATTGCGCGTAAAAATATCGAAGCCTTTGGCAAACAGCGGCAAGTCGTGCAGGTTCGGATACGGCGAAAGCGACGCGCCCACGCCAAGCGCCTTGATTCGCTCGACGTAGTCCGCGGTGGACAGACCCCCCATGGCCTCCGGCTCGTGAATGATTGGGAATCCATAAAAACCGCCGCGCTCGGCGCCCTCGTGGACCGTGATGGGGCGCAATCCCGGAATCGAATCCAGTCCGGCCTCCACTTCGGCGAAATACGCCGCGCGGCGCCGGTTCAATTCCGGCAGTTTTTTCAATTGGACCGCCGCGATGCCGATGCCCAGGGGATGCGCCCGGAACTTCATGCCCAGCCCAAGCGGTTGAAGTTCCGCATATTTTGCCCCGACCAAATCAATGCCCGCGATGCGGTTGACCTGTCCGACAAGGCATGCCCGCTCGAACACATCGAGGTCGTCCGTGGCGATCATGCCCCCTTCCCCTGCGCTGACCGCCTTCGAGCCCTGCAAACTCCATGCGCCAACATGGCCGATCGCGCCGCACATGCGCCCTTTGTACTTTGCGCCGTGCGCGTGGGAACAATCTTCGACCACGGCGACGCCCGTCTCCCGCGAAACGGCCATGATCGCGTCCATGTCGCAGACGTTTCCCCAAAGATGCACGGCGCACAGGCAACGCGTCCGCGGTGTTATTTTCCGTTTCATGTCGGCCGGATCGATCAGAAGCGTATCCGGATTGATGTCGCAGAAAACGGGCCGCGCGCCCAGCAGCAGGGCCGGCGCGATGCTGCAAATCCAAGTATTGACGGGACAAACGACCTCGTCGCCCGGCCCGACTCCCAGTCCGAAATACGCCGAGTACAAGGCCGATGTGCCGTTCACCACCGACACGGCGAACTTCGTGCCCATCCACGCCCGCCACGCCTGTTCGAATTCGCGCACCACGGGCGTTCCGCCCGAAAGCTCGTTTCGACGAACCATGTCGGCGGCCATCGCGGCCTCGTCCTCGCCGATTTGCCGCCACCGGTCAAGCTCGCCCGCCGCCCGCGCCGTCTGCACGAACGCACGCGGACCGCCCGGATTGACTTCCACGTCGAGCGCCATGTTCTTTTCCGATCGCGTGATGTGAACCGCTATTTTTTAGCGGCGTCTTCCTTTGGCACGACCTTGTCGAAATTGGGCTCCGTGCCGTCCGTTCCTTCTTCCATCAACCACATGGCCGCGTCCACGATACTTGCCTGGAACGTCGGATTTTCCCAAAGATCCTCGCGATGGCCGAGGGCGCTGAAATACACCTTGCCCTTGCCCAGCGCGCTGCACCAAATCACCGGATACGGCGCAATGCGATACGCCGCCTGTTTTGCCCCTGCCTCGCCCGGGTCCAGCAACGCCAGCACATGCATCGTTTCCGTGTTGAAATTTTTGAACAGATACCACTCCTCCTCGAAACTCCAATCCGCCGGAATGCTCGCCATCGCCGGATGCGCCGGATCCACAATCTTCAGCGTGCCCTTGAACTGCGCGCCGTGCGTGACGAATTCGGCGCCCACCATCTTCAAATAGGGCGTCACCTCGCCGCCGGCCGGCGTGTGAAACGTGTCCGACGCGGAATGAAAACCCATGAAACGCCCGCCGTTCCGGACCCACTCCACCAGTTCGGCCTGGCCCTTTTCACCCATCGGCGCGCCGCCGTCCTTGCTGGGGCGCGTCAAGTCGCCCTGCGTGTAAAAACACACCAGATCGTAGTTCTTGAGATTGTCCGCATTGATCAGGCTCGCATCCTTCGTGCTGGTGAAAGGCGACCCGTTTTCCCGCGCAAGCCGCCCGAGAATCGTTTCCGCCAGACTCGGCTGATCGCCCTTGACGGCCACCGGGCTGTGCTCGAACCCTTCCGACTTACTCAAGAACAAAATCCGCGGCGGCGTGATATCCTGCGCCACGGCCACGAAAGCCACACCCAAGAGAACCGCTGTCGCCCATGCCGTCCATACAACCATTCGACACATCGTCCTTTCCTCCCATGCGTTTTCCATCGCGTTGTCCAACCGGCGTAGCATACCCTCCCCCGCGGCGCGGGTCAATTCGCCGCTCTCTTTCCCCTGTGCTTACTGCATC
Organism: Candidatus Hydrogenedentota bacterium; assembly: GCA_035450225.1. Taxonomy (NCBI): domain Bacteria; kingdom Pseudomonadati; phylum Candidatus Hydrogenedentota; species Candidatus Hydrogenedentota bacterium. Next base: position 397 of record DAOTMJ010000045.1, on the reverse strand, counting down.
CTTAAGCCGCACGCAAGGAACGCGGCAAGGATGCTGTGTTTACAATAGAAGCGGCCTGTTGCCGCTTTTCCGTTTGTTGGAGGGCGTGCGATTTCGTCATGTGGCGCCGAATTCCGATTGGGCCCACAGGGTATGCGCAATCGGGTGTGGCAGGAAAAGCGGAGCAATGAATGGGCGCGCCTCACGGAAAAAATAAAGGACGCCTCACTGGGAGGCGCCCAGGGCATCCCGTAGGATGGCGCCCGCGGATCGAAAGATCCTTACTATGATTTGAAGGTCAATCGCCGCTCAGGTATACTAAACTATATTATAAACATTCCTTCCGGGAATGTCAAGTTTTTGGTTTTCCCGTAATCCCCGGCTAAGGAAGCGATTGGGGCGGGTCATGTCAAATTGA
>DAOTMJ010000044.1 GCA_035450225.1 Candidatus Hydrogenedentota bacterium | reverse complement strand
CGACTCAATTTGACATGACCCGCCCCAATCGCTTCCTTAGCCGGGGATTACGGGTACTAAATTTCCAGTTGAAAGACGGCGGGAATTGCGGTAGACTCGCGTTTGTATTGGCTGAAGTATTCACTCGAAGAATGGTTGCCGGACCCAATCCGGGGGGAATGGGAACGTGATGCGTGGCACGACATGCGGCATTGATAGCACTGGTCTTGGCGGCCGCCCCGGCGGCGACCGCCGCGACGTGGTTTGTGAACAAGGCGAATGCGTCGCCCACGCAAAACGGCCTGGCATGGTCAACCGCCTTCAGGGACATCCAGCCCGCAATTGACGCCGCCGCCAAAGGCGATGAAATCTGGGTGGCCGGCGGCACGTACGGCGAGGCGCGGGCCGATGAAACCGGCGCGGTGCTGATGAAAACCGGCGTGGCGCTGTACGGCGGCTTTGCCGGCAACGAGACCCAGCGTGATGCGCGAGATTGGACAACCCATCTAACCGTCATCAGCGGCGCCGCGGCGCGCGGAGGATCGGCCGCATGGCACACGATCATGGGCGCGGACGATGCTGTGCTGGACGGATTTGTCATCACGGGCGGCATCGCGTCGGGCACGGGCGATGCCGCCAACGGCGGGGGCATGTACAACGCGTTTGCCTCGCCGCTGGTTGTCCATTGCACATTTACCGGTAATGTCGCAAACGGTTTTGGGGGCGGCATTCACAACCATCAGTCGTCACCGGTCTTGTTTCTTTGCTCCATCGAAAACAATATGGCGGCTTTCGGCGCGGGCATGTACAATCACATCTCCTCGCCCAAGGCGGTCAACTGCACATTTGCCACGAACACGGCGTCGCAGTCAGGCGGGGCGGTCGCGAATCGCGGCGCATGTTCGCCGCTCTTTCTGGGCTGCACGATATCGGGCAACGCCGCAGGGGACGGCGCGGGTCTCGAAAACAACGACGCATGCACGCCGGAACTGCTCCGTTGCACAGTAAATGGCAATGTGGCGTCGAATGCGGGCGGCGGACTCGTGGCCCGTGGCGGGGCGACCGTTACAATGCGGCATTGCACGTTGTCGAACAATCAGGCGGCCTTCGGCGGCGGCGTGTATTGCGACACGGCGGTGGCGGAATTTTCGGATTGTTCCTTTATACTGAATGCCGCTGTTTCGGGCGCGGGCGGGGCGGTCTCGTTTGCAAACGCCTGGCCCCATGTCGCGCGATGCGCCTTTCGGGCCAACTCGGCCTTGCGCGGCGGCGCCCTGTATAATGCCAACGGGCCGCTGTTGCTGTCGAACGGCGTGTTCTGGGGCAACACGGCCACCAACGGTTCCGGAGGAGCGGCCTATTTCGAGGGCCCCCAGACCGCGCTCGTCGTGAATACGTCCTTTTCCGTGAATCAGGCGCAGAACGGCGGGGTGGGCGGCGCGGTCTACTGCGCGACAGGCGCGCCCTGCACCTTTTCCAACGACATTCTTTATGGCGACACACCCTCGGAAATCGGCGGCGCCACGCCCACCGTCATCTACTCGGACATCCAGGGCGGCCATGCGGGAACAGGCAACATTCAGACCAACCCCCAGTTTCGCGATGCCGCGGCGGGGGATTTGTCGCTGCTGGCCGGCTCGCCCTGCATCAACAAAGGCACGGCGGGCAATGCGCCCTCCAACGACATCCTCGGCACGCCAAGGCCGCAGCCGTCCGGCGGCCTTTTCGACATGGGCGCGTACGAATACGGCACGGCCGGACCGGTCGCGGATTGGCGCGCATCGCCGGAGAAAGGCATGGTTCCGCTGGCGGTCGCCTTCGCGGATCTTTCGCTGCCCGGCACGGCATCGCCGCTTTCGTGGCTCTGGGACTTCGGCGACGGCGCGACGAGCACCCAGCAAAACCCGGAGCACACCTACACGCGCGGGGGGACGTACACGGTATCGCTGACCGTCACGACGCCTGCCGGATCGCACACCCTGACGCGCGCCGCCCATATCGTGGTGGACGGCGGCCCCACGGCCGATTTTTCCGCGGCGCCCGCGTCGGGATCGCCTCCACTCTCCGTCCAGTTCACGGATGCGTCCGTCGCGGGCCGTTCGCCGATTACGAGTTGGGTGTGGGACTTCGGCGACGGCGCAAACAGCACGGCGCAATCGCCTTCGCATACCTACACAATCGCCGGCGTCCGAACCGTGACGCTCACGGTGGACAGCGCGACGGGTTCCAGCACAAAGACGATGATAGTCAATGTGGGCGGCCCCGCGGCCGCATTTACGGCGGACACGACAATCGGCTACGGATCGCTGAACGTTCAATTCACCAACCAGTCCACGCCCGGCACATCGCCCATTACAGGTTATCTCTGGAATTTCGGCGACAGCACGACCTCCACGGCGGCCAATCCCGGCCATACCTACTCCGCGCCGGGATTCTACACGGTCTCGCTGACGGCCACTTCCGCGGTCGGCAGCACGACGGAAACCAAGACCGATTACATCCGCGTGTACCGGCGATTTTACGTTGATGCCGCCAGCACGGCGTCGAATCCGAACGGCACGTCGTGGACGATGGCCTATAAAACGGTGCAGGCGGGTATTGACGCGGCCTTTGCGGCTGGAGCGCCCGCCGAAGTGTGGGTTGCATCGGGAACCTACGCGGAAACGCGCGCCAACGCGACCGGCTCGGTTGTGCTGAAACCGGGCGTGGACGTTTACGGCGGATTCGACAAATCCGAAACCACGCGCAGCCAGTGCAATCCCGAAACGAACGTCACCATTCTCGACGGCACGACCGCCCGGGCCGGCGCGCGCGCGTATCATGTCGTGCTGGGCGCCGACAACGCCATCCTCGACGGATTCACCATTACCGGCGGATGGGCCGACGACGGCATCGAAGGCAACGGATCGTCGGAGGACACCGGCGGCGGAATGCTCAATTATCGGGTCGCCCCGCGTGTTTCGCGTTGCGTGTTCACCGGCAACCACGCGATCGAGGGCGGCGGCATGATGAATGCCCACGCGGCGCCCGTCATCACGGCATGCGCCTTCACCGGCAACACGGGCAATCTCGACGCCGGCGGCTTGCACAATTACTTTGCCGACGCCAAGGTGTCGGAGTGCCTGTTCTCGTCGAACACGGCGGCGCCATACGGCGGCGCGGTGTACAACGAAAAATCGGCGGCGGTCTACACCCACTGCACGTTCACGGACAATCAGGCGGACTACGGCGGCGCCGCGCTCAATTACTATGCCGATGCCGTTTTTCAGGATTGCACATTTACCGGCAACCAGGCATTGTGCGGCGGCGCCGTGTATTCCCAACACTCCGCCCCCGTGTTCCGGCGTTGCTCATTCCTGAACAACGCCGTTCCGGACGCGGGCGGACTGGGCGGCGCGCTGTTCAATATCACGCTGGCAACCGTCACGCTCGACGCCTGCACGTTGTCCGGCAACACGGCGGAAACCGGCGCCGGCCTGTACAATTACGATCGCAGCCCCGCCTCGCTTGTCAACTGCCTGCTGGCGGGCAATGTGTCGGCGGCGGCCGCGGGCGGCATGTTCAACGGCGGTTCCAATTCAACCGTGGCCAACTGCACGTTTGCGGACAATCGGGCCGCGCAGGGCGGCGCGCTGTTCAATTATGTCTGCCCTTCGCCCGTCACCGTGCGGAATTCTATTTTTTACAACCAGGCGGCACAGGAAATTTCGGACATCGGCGGCGCGGCCACGCTTGCAACGTATTCCGACATCCGGGGAACGCCCGTATTCGCGGGAACGGGCAATATCAACACAAACCCCGTATTCACCAACGCGCCGAACGATTATCGCCTGGCATCTTCATCGCCGTGCATCAACACCGGCGTCAATGCCGGCGCGCCCGCCACGGACCTTGCAGGCACACCCCGGCCACAAGGATCGCGCGTGGATATGGGTGCGTTCGAATATTTCGTCGCGCCCGTGGCGGCCTTCACGGCCAACGTCCTGTCCGGACCGCAGCCGCTTACGGTGCAGTTCACCGATCAATCCTCCGCGGGCACCTCCCCCATCGTTTCGTGGCGCTGGGATTTCGGCGACGGATCGCCCGCCGGAACATCCGCGAATCCGTCGCATGTCTACACGGATGGGGGCAAGTACACCGTTTCGTTGACCGTAACGACAAGCGCCGGAAGCCATACGCTGATCAAGACGGACTATATCAACGTGTCGTCGGGTCCCACGGCCAATTTCTCGGCGTCCCCCCTGGCCGGCCTTGCGCCGCTGGCGGTTGCATTCCAAAACCTGTCGGTTGCGGGCGGTTCGCCCATTGTCGGATATCTGTGGGACTTCGGCGATGGAACGACCAGCACCCAGCCGAATCCATCGCACACCTTCGCCGCGGGCCTCTTTACGGTTTCGCTGACGGTCACCGCGCAGAACGGCGCGCAGGACACGCGAACCAACCCCGGTTACATTGTCGTGGATGCCGTTCCTACGGCCTCCTTCGACTGGACGCCCGCGTCGGGTTATGCGCCCCTGTCCGTCGCCTTCACGGATACGTCGTCGCCGGGCACGAAACCCATCACGGCATGGCTGTGGGATTTCGGCGACGGAACGACCAGCGCCCAGCAAAATCCATCGCACACCTATACGACAGCCGGCACTTTTACCGTGTCGCTGACGGTTACGAGCGACGCGGGATCCAACACCCGCACACAGCCGTCCACCGTTTCGGTCCAGCCGGGTGTCGCGCCCGGCGCCGCTTTCTCCGGCGCGCCGCTGACGGGATCGCGGCCGCTCGTTGTGCAATTCACCGACGAATCCGCGCCCGGCACCTCGCCCATCGGGCAATGGCTATGGAATTTCGGTGACGGGACGACCAGCACCGAGCAAAATCCGATGCACACCTACGACGCCACCGGCGACTTCACGGTATCGCTGACGGTCACATCGGCGGCCGGCAACTCGACCGAAACCCGGACCGGCTACGTTCACGTCGAACCCGGCATCCTGCCCATGGCGGCTTTCAGCGCGGCGCCGACATCGGGGTTCCGTCCGCTGACGGTCCAGTTCACCGACGAATCCACGGAAGGCACCAAAACGATCACCCAATGGGCATGGACCTTCGGCGACGGCGGCACAAGCGCCCAGCCCAACCCCAGCCACACGTATGCAACCCCCGGTGATTTCGACGTCTCGCTGACGGTTACAAGTTCCGTGGGCAGCGACACCCTGACCAAGATCCGCCTGATTCACGTCGGTTCGCTGGTTTATGTGGACAAGGACAACACGTCGGGCACGGAAAACGGCGCGTCGTGGGGAACCGCCTACCGCAAGATTCAAGACGGCGTCAATGCCGCCTCGGCGCTTGGCGGCGCGGAGGTATGGGTGGCGGAAGGCCTCTACAACGAGGCGCGATCCAATTCCAGCGGCGCCTTGATCATGGCCGAAGGCGTGCATCTCTACGGCGGGTTCGCCGGTTCGGAAACCGCCCGCGCGGAACGCGACTGGACAATTCGCAAAACAACGATTGACGGCACAACGTCCCGCAACGGCAATCGCGCCTACCATGTCATCATCGGCGCGAACAATGCGACGCTGGACGGCTTTACCGTCACCGGCGGCAACGCCGGCAACACCGGCAACGGGCGCGATCGCGGCGCGGGCCTTTACAACGTGGGCGTATCGCCCACCGTGATCCATTGCACGTTCCGGGACATGACGGCCAATTACGGCGGCGCCGCCATCTACAACGATTCATGCGCGCCGTCCATCCGCGCATGCCGTTTCATCAACAACATGGCTGTCGGCGGCTCGTTCTCGCAGGGCCGCGGCGGCGCAATCGCCAACATCTCCGCCACGCCCTCCATTGCCAACTGCATCTTCACGAACAATTTTGCGCGCGCCTCGCTTGTCGCCGCCGGACAGGGCGGGGCCGTGTACAACGCATCGGGCGCGCCTTCGATCGTCAACTGCACATTCAACGGCAATGCCAGTGAAAACGCTTTCGCATCGCAGGGCCAAGGCGGGGCCGTCTTCAATTATCAATCGGACGCCATGGTCAAAAATTCCATTCTGTGGCAGGATGCGCCGGATGAAATTCAAAACCAGAACGGCGCGCCGCGGATTGATTACAACGACGTCTCGGGCGGATATCCATCCGGCACGGGCAACATCAACACGGATCCCCTCTTCACGGACGCCGGCAACAATGATTTTTCACTGCGTCCGGAATCGCCGTGTATTGACAAGGCCGCTTCGGAAGGCGCGCCAAACGACGATTACCGCGGCATTCCGCGGCCGCAGGGTCTGAGCGCCGACATGGGCGCTTTCGAATACTGGGCGCCGCCCGTGGCGGATTTTATAGCCGCGCCAGCCGACGGATACGCTCCGCTCGACGTGGCCTTTACGGACGTGTCCGATCCCGGCACATCGCCGATTACAACGTGGACATGGGACTTCGGCGACGGGGAATCCAGCGCGGCGCAGAATCCGGTGCATCGCTACAATACTGCCGGTACATACTCGGTGACGCTGACCGTCGCCACCGACATTGCAAGCGACACGATCACTAAAACCAACGGCATCACCGTCGCCCAAGCCATCGCCCCGCAACCGGATTTCGAGGCCGACACGCCCGGCGGCGCGGCCCCGCTGACGGTCCAATTTACCGATCGTTCCGTCCCGGGCACACTCCCAATCCAGGAATGGAACTGGGACTTCGGCGACGGCGGAACCGGCACGGGGCCGAGTCCCGTTCACCTTTTTACCCTGCCCGGTGTCTATACCGTATCGCTCACGGTTTCCACTTTGATTCACACGGTAACCACGATCAAAACGGACTTTATCACGGTCGGTCCGCCCATACCGCCGTCGCCCGGCTTCACGTTCGATCCAGCGTCGGGCGCGGCGCCGCTCCTCGTGGCGTTTACCGACACTTCGATTCCGGGATCGTCGCCCATTGACAACTGGCAATGGGATTTCGGCGATGGCGAAACCATTCAGGGACTCCCCAATCCGTCGCATACCTATCTGAATCCCGGCGTCTATACCGTATCGCTGACGGTTGTCAGCGAATCGGGATCACCGACCTGGATCGTGAACGACGCCATCCACGTCACGCCGGCCACGACACTGCCCGGCGGCGGATGGGAAGCCGCCCTTTTGCTGATGGGACTCTTGGCGCTGGCCGGACGATCCGCGCGTATTCGGCAAACCCGAAACCGGCAATAAAAGCCATCTGTTTCCGCCGTCTTGGAATCAAAGCGGCCGCGCCATCACCAGCGCATCTTCGCGGTTGTTGTAATAATTTCTTCTGCGATACAGAACCTCGAATCCCATGCCTGTGTAAAGGGCCTGTGCGCGCAGGTTGGACGCCCGTACTTCAAGCGTGACCTGAGTGACGCCGAGACGCTTCGCCCGTTCAAGAATGAACTCCATCGCGCGGCGGCCGAAACCCCGCCGGCGATAACAATCCCGGACGGTTACGCTCGTGATATGCGCCTCGTCCACGACCAGCCAGAAACCAACATATCCCGCCACGCGACCCTCGAAAAGCATCACGTAAAAATAGGAGACGTTTTGTTCGATTTCCTGCCGGAACATGCGCTCCGACCACGGATCCGGATAGGCTTCACATTCGATGGCCAGCACCTCCGGAAGGTGCTCCTCCGCAATACGGACAAAGGCAAGGGTCTCCGGCAATCCCGATGCATCTGCGGATTGGCCCATGGCCCGCGCTTTCAAAGGACCGGGACGTCCGGCCGGGACCGGCGCGCGCGGTTTTCCTCGGCCTGTGATTGCCGAAGATACACGGGAGATACATGCGACGGGTCCGTGTCCATGCCCGATTGGACAAGATGGAACGCCTCCTGCGCCACCGCCGCGGCGCGCGGATTCAGGTGCATCGGCGGGACAATTCTTGCCCGCGGTCTCAATGCAAGGATGCGATCGCGATACATTGCGGCGCCATCGCCCAACAATATCGGCGCATCGGGAAAATCCGCCATGATGGCCTCCACCGGTCCCACGCGATCGGGTGAACATTTACGGCGGACACCCCCATCAAACGCGTAAACGGCCCCGTAAACTTCTTTCATCCGCGCGTCGAGCAAGGGACAGACTATTCCGTCGGAAACCGCCGCCAGAAGCGACATGGCATCGAGGGTCGGCACGCCCACAAGGGGTTTTCGGGCCGCAAGGGCCAAGCCCTTCCACGTCGCCACGCCAATCCGCACCCCGGTAAACGAACCGGGACCTATTGTTACGGCCAGCAAATCCACATCCGCCAAACACAGTCCCGTTTCCGCCAATAACCAATTCACGGTGGGAATCAAGCGTTCCGAATGGGCGCGCCCGCAGAGGACGGTCGTCTCGGCAAGAACGGCGGCGTCTTCGCACAGGGCAACCGCATTGAACGCGGTACACGTGTCCACCGCAAGGATTTTCATGAAAAAATGCCCTGGTGTAAGGTGTAAAAAATTAGGGGTTATCGCCGACGGCAGGAACCTCGGACTCATGCACGATAGGGTCGGGGTGCTCTCCGCTGATGATCTGTTTCATTTTCTTTCCGGGCCGGTAATTGACCACTTTGCGTTCGGGCACGGGCACCTGCTCGCCCGTGCGGGGATTGCGTCCGATACGCGACGCGCGTGTCTTGACCTCGAACACGCCGAAATCGCGCAACTCCCACCGGTCTCCCCGGGCCAATGCCTGTGCAATGGCATCGAAGGCGCTCTCGATGATCTTTGCCACGTCGCTCTGGGTCATGCCCAATTGCATGGCCACGCTGATTACCAGTTCCCGCTTGGTCATCGTCATGCGAAACGTCCTCCTCGTGCCGCGCGGAATTCGCACGACCCCGCGCAATTGCATCGCGAACGAAGAAAGCCCTTCACGCGATCGCATTATACCCGCGGCCCGAATGCCATGCAACAGGCCCGCGCAAACTTTTTCAGGACGCCGGGCGGCATGCCTGCCCGACGGATGGTTTCAACGGGAAAGCCAGCCAAAATCGTCCGAAATCGGCAACCGTTCGACTTCGAGCAGGGCGGCGATCATCGGCACGCCGTTTTCGACCCGCTGGTGCGGATTGACGAATTCCCAGACCACCGCGTGGTCCGGCGTGACCTCGAAGGCCCGTCCGCCGTTGGTTTCCGTAATAAGCGTGTTGCCGTTCGGAAGCCGCCGGACCGATCCGCAAAATGCCGAATCGAATCCGCCGTGCCGCCATGCAATTCGCTGCGTAAACGGGTCCACCTCGATGATTTGCGACTTGCCCCGATCCCCCTGGTTGTCGAAAACGAGCAGATTGCCGTTGTCGCACAGGATCGGTTCGTGCTGTTGCCTCCACAAGCCCGTCAAAGCCCATGCAACGGTTTCCCGATCCGGATCCACGATGGCGACGGTGTTGATCGAACGTATCGAAATCAACAGGTTGCCCTCGCGGAATAGGTCGGACCGGCTGGCATGCCGTCCGTCGAGAATCTTGACCGTGTTAGCGTGAAACACGTCCATCGTGTCCGGGCATAAATCCAGCAGCGCCGCATACGGCGATTGCGCAAAGCAGGCGGCGAGCGAAATCACGCGGCGGACCTGTCCGTCGGGCGCCAATTCCGTGACGGTGGGATGCAGGACCTCTTTCCGGGCGTTCAGGCAGGCCACGCGTTCGAGTTTCTGTGTCAGGACATAAATGGCGCCGTCCTTGGCGATGTCGAGATCGTGGTGGCATTGGCCGTCATGGCTCCACAACACATTGGAATCCTTGTCGAGTTTGACAAGACCAACGCCGTCGAACAGGGCGAACAACTCGCCATGCTCGCCCAACCGCACCCGGCGCCAGTACTGTGTCGCGGCATGGCGAAGATAGGACGGCGGGACATATCCGGGCCAGACGTCGCGCAACGCGCGCCGCCACGTGTGCAGCACACGTCCGTCCATGTCCATCAAGCACGCTTCAGGGGCGTGCCCGGAGTTGTACAGGTTGTATCCCGACTGGGCGGTCTCTCCCCTGTTCAACGTGACGCCACTTTGCGCGGGCGCGGGTTCATAGGCCTGCAGATAACCGATGGCGTCGAGTTCGGGGTGCTTCGTCCCTTCGGAAACGCGCGGCGCCCAATCGCCGGACACGTTCGCGCCGGAGGACGGCCCGTGCAGCCATCCACGGATGCAATCGCGCCACGCAAAAGGGATCCACTCGTTGCGATGCGCCAAATAACCCGCCGCAAAGGCGAAGACGGCGATGGCCGCCGCCGCGAACACTCGCGCGGCAAGCCTCACGGGGCGTCGCTCCGGATACGGCGTCCGGAGTGGAGCGGCGGGGCCACGTTCCCGGATGTCGCGCCCATGAGAAATGCCGTCTTTTTTTCGACTCGGCTGCTCATGGCCCGATATCCTGCGGAAACCCCCGAACAAATGCAAGTGGACAGGAACAAGATGGGCTTTATGGACGAAATAATCCCGGGAAGCGTTTCCCCTTTTGAACGACGTTTGCCTCGTCCTCTTTGTTCACAATAAAAGCGCCGTGTTCGGCGACCGACTCCCGGATTATCAGAGGTTTATCCCTTCTTTTATCGCCAGCAAAAGATAATGATCGCAGGCGTCCTCGTACAGAATCGTCCGCAGCCCGGCCCGTTCCATCAGTCGGACCATGGCGGGTTCTTCGGGCAATTCGTGTCCCTCGATCGCGCCGCCGTGGGCATTGTGCAAGGCGTTGATGGCTTCCCTGCCTTGACTGTGGCAGACCACGAAGCGTCCGCCGAAAACCAGGACCCGCGCCAGTTGCGCCACACAGGCCGCCTGATCCGTGAAATGGGGAAAGACGCTGTTGCACACGACCCAATCGAACACGGCATCCTTGAAGGGTGGCGCCAGCGCATCGGATTGAATGCAGGCGGTCCAATCCTTCCGGTATGCGGATCGGCGAACGGCCATGCGCAGCATCCCGAACGACACATCCATCGCCACGACATGTCGTGCATGCCCGTCGTCCGGAGCAAGCAGTGGAAGAAGAACGCCCGTGCCGCTGCCCACATCCAAGATCCTCGCTTCCCGCGGAATGTCCAACCGCGCCATCAACGCGGCCAGCCGCTCCGCATGGCACGAACACACCACGGCATCCCATTTTTCCGCCCGCTCGTCGAAAAAGTCCCGAATCCGCCGGTTCATCCCGCCGTGTCCACCCGCTTCCATGGCAATCCTTTCTTTTTTGGCGACAGCGCCGTGCAAATCGCAAACAGCAGCGACGAAGCCACCACGATGGCCGCGCCCGCGGGCAAATCCCACGCATAGGACGCCAGCAGGCCAACCCAGCAGGCGCCGGCCCCAAACAGCGCCGAAAGCGTCAACATGCGGTTGAAACGATAGGTGATCTGCATGGCCGAGGCGGCCGGATTGATCACGAGGCAGTAAATCAGCAGGCCGCCGATGGCGCGCAGACTCACGGCGATGGTGACGCCCGTGGCAAACAGCATTCCGTAGAACACGAGGGTGGCGGGAATGCCCACGGCCGACGCGACCGAACGATGGCAGGCCGTGGCGTGAATTTCCTTGTTGAACAAGACCATTCCGATCACAATCGCGGCCGTTACACCGCCCAAAAACATCAGATCCGAATGGGACACGGTCAGGATGCTGCCCCAGAACAATGAAAGCGCTTCCGTATGCGATCCGGGCGCCAGGCCAAGAAACAAGAAGGCCAGTCCTATCATCAGCGAAAAAATGATCCCTATCGAGGCATCCGGGCTCAGTTCGCCCCGGTCGGACAGCGGACCCACCAGCGCCGATGCGGCCAAACTATAGCCGAGCGCGCCCAGCAACGGATCAAATCCAAGCCACACCCCCATGAGCGCGCCCGCAAACGCCGCGTGCGCAATGCAAACCCCCAGAAACGACAGGTGCATGGTGACCACAAACGCGCCCACCAACGAACAGGAAACACCGGCAAAGAGGCCCGCGAGTAGGGCGTTCCATAAAAACTCCTGCCCTGAAAACATGCGTATTATCCCCCCGGATCGCCGCCGCGGTTGTCCGCGAACGGCGCCGCGTACAGGCTGTCGAGCAGTACGGATTTCAGCATCGTTTCACGGGGACCTTCCCGCCAGACGGTCCCGTCTTTCATCAAAACAAGCCGGGTGCATTCTTCGGGAAGCGCGTCGAGGTCATGGGTCACGTAGAGCGTGGTGGCGTCCGTGGCGCGGTGGATGTCCTGGATAAGACGCAGGATATCCTGCTGCGCCCGCGGATCGATCGAAGCGGCCGGTTCGTCGAACAAAAAAAGATCCGGCATCTGAACGATCGCCCGCGCAATGGCCGTTCGCTGGTACTCTCCGCCGGACAACTGCCCAATGGGACACTCCGCCAAGTGCGCAATGCCGGTCTGATCCAGCGCTTCCGCGATCTTTTGCCGGTCGAGGCGGGTGGGACGGTGGAAAAATCCCAGCCGACCGGCCGCGCCCAGGCATACAGTCTCCCTGACAGTCATGGGCAGACGCGGATCGATGCGTTCGACTTGGGCGACATATCCAATGCGGCGCCGCAACCGATGCGGCCAACGCGAAGGCAGCGCGACGCCCAAGGTTCGGATCGCGCCGTCGGCAAGGGTGGCCATCCCGTTGATTGCCATGAGGAGGGTGGTCTTTCCCGCGCCATTGGGGCCAATCACGCCCACGAATTCCCCGCGGCGCACGCCCAACGTGACATTGCGCAGCACGCACCGGCCATTGCGTATCACCGTGGCGCCGCGAATATCAACCGGCCGATCATCCATGGCCGCCGCGCCATTGGGCAATCGCCGCGAGGAGCCGGTCCACGTTCAAATGCAGCGTTGCCTCCCACGTATCCGCGCCGGTTTCCGATCCCGGAAAATTGGTCAGAACCACATGCGCCGCCCCCGTGCCGCGGGCAAGGGCTTCGCCTGTCTTTGCATCCCCGCTTTGCAGGTTGTCTATCACAAGCGCCGCCTTGCTTTCCCGCGCACGGGAAATCAACGCTTTCATGCGTCCCATGCTCATGCCTTCCGCGCGGCCAAACGTGCCCACCACGTCAATCCCCGCCCAACGGGCAAACGCCTCCTGTTGCTCGTTGCAAAGCGCCTTGATCCCGCCCACGCCGCACGCGTCGAGCCGCGCCTTTTCCCGCGCCCCCGCCGCAATCGAATCGGCGGCGATGGCTTCCGCCGCGGACATCAGCGCCCCGGCGCGTTCAGGCCACACCTCCCCTATCCTATCGGCCGCCGCGCGGGCGGCTCCGGCGCGAAGCGCGGGAAGCATCCAATTGCCGGGTGCCGGCACGACACACACGCGCGATTCCGGAAGTTTCGCCGCCCGGATGGCCGACGCCACGTTCGGCATGTCCCGTTGCCAAGGTTGGAGTACGAGGAGCCGGCAGGCTGCCAGCGCGGCGATGTCGCCGGGACGGACATCGTAATGACCGGGGCACATGTTGGGCGGCAGCAGCGGCCGGACCGAAACCGGCGGCCCCATCAACCGTTCCACCAATTCGCCGGCCAGCGACGTTCCCGCCACGATATCGCCCTCCGGCGGCAAGGCATGAACCGAGGGCGCCCAAACGGCCGTCATCCAGAAAAGAATTGCGATTCCACCGATCGAACCGGCAATCCCGGCGCGATGGCGCCGAAAAGGTATGATATTTTTCATGATCGTAATACTAACAAAGGCCGCGCCCGGTGTGCAACCGCGTGGGCCTAAAAAAGAAAAAATGCCGGGAGGGGGCGCCCGGCATTAATGGGGGTGGAGATGCCGGGAGGGGGCGCCCGGCATCTCCGGTGAGGTGCGTCACTCCGGCATTGCGCCGGAGGTCCGCAGAGGATTAGACATCCTCTCTTCGGGGGAAGATCTAACCAAACACCTTTCGGCGAAGGACTATCAGACTCAGGATGGCCATCGCCACGCCTGCGGCGATTCCCGCCGCAATGGCCTTCCCAGTCCCGCCCGCGGGACCGTTTTCGGTCTCCATTCGGGACGTCGCAGCCCTTCCTTCAGGGTTGGACCTCGTTGATTCAAATGTCTTTATGGCCGCCAGTCGCGCCGCTTTGTCTTGAGCGGCCTTTTGGGCCGCCGGCAAATCGTTCGCACCGGTTTTTTCTGTTTCGTCCGGCTTCGCGGAATTCAAATTGTCTAAACGTCCGGCGCTTGGTGTTGCTATGGCGTCGCGCGCTTCTCCACGCGACTGAAGCGCCTCTTCGTATTGTTTGAGCGCCTTGCCGGATAACGATGCCATCTTGTCATCCCGGCTTTCCTGACGATTCAGACCTGGCCGCGCCGCTGATGCCTCGCGCTCCAAAACTAATCCTGCCGGATGGTTTCCTTGGGGCTCTCCGCGCACAGGGTCGCTGGTCTTTTCCGCGTCCGTTTTATCAGGCGCCGTTTCCGCCGGTTCATCGGTTTCATCCGGCTGGCCGGTAGGCGTATACGGCGCAACGGCGCTTTCGATAATGCCGCCGTCCGTCGTGGACAGGGTTGGCCGGCTAAGGCCAAGTTTCCACTGGCCCGGCCCCGCGTTGGGCGTCCGTTCCATGACAACCCGAGCAATCTCGCCGGATGTCAAGGCTGTCTGGTTCATTCCCATCATGACCACCACATACTCGCCGGAAGCCGCCTCGTTGGCCATCACGCGCTTGTCGGCATCCGCCGCCGCGCTTCCCGCTATCGCGGAAACCGGACGCAGCACTTGGGGATCGTAGGTGATGCGAAAGTCGGCTGCGGCTACTCCCGCGCCAACGTTCCCGCCCAAATACACCGGAATCGTCACCTGATTCGATTCAACTGTCGGTTCGCCAATCTGCAGCACACCTTGCGCAAATGCCACAATCGGTATTGCCGCCGCTACGGCGAATATCCACGGTCTCATTCGAGATACCCCGTGGAAGGTCTCATCGCAACCTTCATGGTTAGTGTAGCCCATTTGCCGTTATAACGCAATAGCCTTGTTCGATGTTGACCCCGATGCGAACATAATTTATAAATCATTATAAATCAATGGATTATCTATTTTACAGAAAACATGTTTGTATTTTTCTTTACAATTTTTCAACATCGTATTCGCCAAAGGGTTAAATTTATTTGTAATCCAGATTACAAATAAGGCCATTGGGGGAGACCTAATCCATTATTCCTTGTTTGAATTTCCGGTATCGCGATCATTGGAGTTCGGAGACGCCGACGATGGTGGATCCGGTTTTCGGGTGCTGGGAAACAGGGAGCCGATTTCCGTGAAGGCGTCATCGCCCTTGAATAAATAATAACGCATAAACAAGGCGAACAAGGACCACCATGCGGCCAGTTTGAAGAGGGCGGCGCCGTAGAGCACAATCCGGTGTTCAAGCACGGGGGCTTTGTGCGCGGTAAGCACGGATCCCGGATCCACGGGCATGAAGGCCAGAAGCGCGACAATGGCCATCTGCAACGCCTTGTCCTGCGCGGCGCCGGGCGAATCGCCCCCGTCGCGGCAGCGGTGATACACGAACACGGCGACGTATCCCGCAAAGGCCACCGTGAGGGCATGCGGCGAATTCACGAGCGCGCGCTGGGTCAGCACGCCGCCCGCCTCCCGCAGCATCAGGAACACCGGCTCGGGAACGAGGCCGGCCATGAACAAAACCATCCACAATAGGAATGTGACATATCTCCATGGATCATGTTGCCGTGTCGCGTCCACCATTTCCTCCTCGGGCCCAACGCACAATGACCTGCATTCGGCCGCAGACGCCGGAACAGGTCGTATTGGAACAAAGCACGGCCCGCAAAGTCAATCGCGGCGCGCGGGAACGCCACGCCGTGTCAGGCGAGGAAGACTTCCTCCTTGGTATCGGCGGCACGGACAATGGCATCGGCGACGGCGACGGCGTCGCGGGCATCGTGCAGATGCAGGCGCCGGGGCGGCTTCCCGTCGAGCCCATCGAGGAACTCGGTGAACTCGGAGACAAGCCCGTCCAGGTGCAGGTTGTCGAGTTTCATCGCGATGACGCGTTCGGGCCGGCCTTCCCCGAAAACGCGCACCGGCGCCTGGGCGTCGTGGGTGTTGATTTCGATGTGGCCGCGTTCGCATACGATCCGCATGGTGGCGCGCAATCCTGCCGGGGGACGGAACACGAATCCGCCCTCGACGACGGCCATGACGCCGTTCTCGTGGGACAAGATCCCGCCCACGTAATCGTAACCGCCCTGTTCGTGCCGGTGTCCCCGGGCAACGGCGGATCGCGGACGGCCGATATACCAGCGCAACAGATCGATATCGTGAATGAGCAAGTCGAAGATTACGCCGCCGCCCTGTGCCGCGTCCATGCGCCACGAGCGCCCGCCGCCGCAATGCATCCGGCTGGCGTACGCGGCGCGGGGCGCGCCCAGGCTTCCTTCCGCCAAGAGGTCCTTGACGGCCGCATAGGCCGGAATATGGCGGGCGAGGTGTCCCGCCATCAGTAGACGTCCGCTTTCTTCCGCCGTGCGGATCAGCGCGTCGGCGTCCCCGGGCGACAGGGCCAGCGGTTTTTCACAGAAGACGTGTTTGCCCGCGCGCAGGGCGGCTTCGGCGAATGTTCGGTGCAGGTGATTGGGCACACAGACGCATACCGCGTCAATGTCCTCCGAGGCGATTAGGGCATCCGGCGAAAACGCGCGTGCGCCCGCGGCCTCGCCTTCCTCAAACGGTTTGCCCGATTCCCGCCGGGCGTAACCGGCCACGCATGCGCGCTCCGGCATCCGTTCCAGCGCTTTGACGTGCGCCGCCGCGAAGTGCCCGGCGCCCAGGATTCCAAAACGAATCATCCGCGCCTCCTTGCGGTCCGCCTGTAAACGCACAAGAGCGGCTCGCCGGCCGCTCTCGTGTTTAACTTGCGTGCAACCCCATGGCCGCGGCGGGTTTCGCCGCCATTCGATCTAGGCTTCTTTGTGTTCGCCCATGCCGACCAACTCGATCCGGGCCATTTCGGCCGCATCGCCCGCGCGGTTGCCCAGGCGAAGGATGCGGGTATAGCCGCCGGGACGCTGCGCGAACGCGGGGCCGATAGTGGCAAAGAGATCCGTCACGACCTTCTTGTCGCGCAGGGCCGCGAAGGCCCGGCGCCGGTTCGCCACGTTGTCGTTCTTGGCGAGGGTGATGAGCGGTTCCGCGAACATGCGCAGTTCCTTGGATTTCGCAACGGTGGTTTCAATGGCATGGTGGGTGAACAACGCGACCGCCAAGTGTTTCATGGTCGCCTTGCGATGGGCCATCATGCGGCCCAGCCGTCTCCCTGATTTGCGGTGCCTCATGGCGTATATCCTTCCGGTTATTCTTCTTCGTCGTCTTCGTCTTCATCGAGGAGCACGATGGGCGCGGCGGAGTAACCCGGCACGCTCATGCCCAGGGACAACCCCAAGCCCTCAAGGAGCGCCTTGATTTCATCGAGCGATTTCTTGCCGAAATTCGGGAAATCGAGCATCTCGGATTCCGTGCGGACGACGAGATCGCCGATGGTGCGAATGTTGGCGGCTTTCAAGCAGTGCGCGGCGCGCACGCTCAATTCGAGTTCCTCGATGGGCCGGGCCAGCGTGGCCGCCAATTCGGCGCTGTCGCCGCCGCGTCCGCCATCCTTGCCGCTTTCGGCCTCTTGGGTCGTGAAGATGCGGAAATGGTCAATGAGCAAATCGGCGGCTTCCTGGACGGCCTTTTCGGGCGAAATGGAGCCATTGGTCCAAACATCCAACAAAAGGCGGTCGTAATCGGTCACCTGCCCGACGCGCGCATCCTCGACCTGGAAATTGACTTTCGTCACCGGCGAGAAATTCGCGTCGAGATAGATGGTGCCGAGGGGCGCGTGTTCGAGTTCGAAGTGTTCGGCGGTCACATAGCCGCGTCCGCGGGCCACCTTGATCTCCATTTCAATCTTGGCGGACTTCGACGTCACGGTAAAGATGACAAGGTCCGGGTTGAAAACATCCACATCGGCGTTCTTGAAAACCTCTCCGGCGGTAATTTCGCCGGCTCCTTTGTGATGAAAGGAGAAGATGATCGGCTCCTCGCGATTCAGGCGCAACTGGCAGCGTTTGAAATTGAGCACGACGTCGGTCACGTCTTCACGCACGCCGGGAATGGCGGAAAATTCATGCTGTATGTCTTCGATTCGGATCGCGGTGACCGCGGACCCTTCGAGCGACGCGAGCAGCACGCGCCGTAGCGCGTTTCCGATGGTCGTTCCATAGCCGCGCTCGAAGGGTTCAATCACGAAGCGCGCATAGCGTTCGTCCGCATCGTCCTCGGTTTTCACCCATTTCGGAGTCACAAAATCTTTTGCAATCATGTATCTTGACCTTTCGCCAAGCCCGCGCGCGCGCGGGTTCATTCGCATGGGCCGCAGGAATTCTCCGGCCTTGCCGCCCGAAGTTCAACGAGCCGGCGGAACGCGCCCGGCGTCCGCCGCCAACTGCCGGTTACACGCGGCGACGTTTCCGCGGCCTGCATCCGTTGTGCGGAATGCGGGTCACGTCGCGGATAAGCGTAACATCGAGACCCGCCGCCTGGATGGCCCGGATGGCCGATTCGCGTCCCGCGCCGGGGCCGCACACGTAGACGCGGACTTCTTTCATGCCCGCGTCGAGCGACTTGCGCGCGGCCTGCTCGGCCGCCAACTGCGCGGCGAACGCCGTGCTTTTTCGGGAACCGGAAAAGCCGGCCTGCCCCGCGCTCGACCATGCCACCACGTTGCCTTGCATATCGGTAATCGAAACGATGGTATTGTTGAACGATGCCAAAATATGGGCGATGCCCGACGTCACATTGAGCGCCGAGCGGCGCTTTTTGGCCGTCTTGGCCTTGCCGGGTGCGGTTCTTTTTTCCTTGGCCACGCGTCAAATCCTCCTATTTCTTCTTAATGGTCGCCCGCCGCGGTCCTTTGCGGGTGCGGGCGTTGGTGTGCGATCGCTGTCCACGGACAGGCAGGCCGCGCTTGTGCCGAAGGCCGCGGTAACAATTGATGTCCATCAAACGCTTGATATTGGCGCTGACTTCGCGGCGCAGATCGCCTTCCACCTTGTAGTCGTTTTGAATAATGGTGGACAGTTTGCTGACTTCCTCGTCGGTCAGATCGCGCACCCGGGTATCGCCGTTCACACCGGCCTTGCCGAGCACTTCCCGCGCACGCGTCAACCCTATGCCAAAAATGGACTGAAGTCCGGCCTCCACGCGCTTGTCGCGCGGAAGATCCACACCCACTACACGAGCCATGAACTGTTTTCTCCTACCGTTGTCGCGCCCGAATCGTCCGGCATGAACCGGTTATCCCTGGCGCTGTTTGTGCCGCGGATTCTCGCAGATCACGCGAATGCGCCCGTGGCGCTTGATTATCTTGCACTTCTCGCAAATTTTTTTCGTCGAACTGCGCACTTTCATCGTTATTGCTCCATCCCCGCGCGTTGGCGGGGTGTTTCATCCGTTCAGGGCCTTGTACGGCTCCGTCACTTGTACCGGTAGGTAATCCGGCCCCGCGTCAGGTCGTAGGGCGACATTTCAAGTTTGACGCGGTCGCCGGGCAAGATTCGGATGAAATTCATCCGCATTTTGCCCGACACATGAGCCAAAATCCGGTGCTTGTTCTTGAGTTCCACCCGAAACATCGCATTCGGGAGCGACTCGACCACCGTACCTTCCACTTCTATCGCTTCTTCTTTCTGCATACTCTCCGTTATGAGGCGCGCCTCGGCATGCCCCACGTCCGGTGGGGCGTTAGGCTTAAAATCTCCGCCTCGGTCTCGCCAACCACAATACTATGCTCAAAATGCGCACTGGGCCGTCCGTCGGCTGTTACGGCCGTCCACCGGTCTTCCAGCATTCGCACCTCGAATACACCCGCGTTGATCATGGGTTCGAGGGCGAACACCATGCCGGGTTTCAACCGGCATCCGCGCTCTCCGGTGTCGAAATTCGGAATCTGCGGATCCTCGTGCATCGAGGTGCCGATGCCGTGGCCCACAAACACCCGAACAACCGAAAAACCGGCCGACTCCGCCGTGCGTTGAATCGCGCGCGAAATGTCCTGCAGCCAGTTGCCGGCCGTGGCGGTCGCAATGGCGGCGGCCAGGGCGCGATCCGTCACTTCCAGCAACCGCGCCCGTTCCTTGTCGATCGTCCCGCAGGGCACCGTCAAGGCCGCATCGCCGTAGTAACCCTTGTACAGGACGCCGACATCCATGCCGACGATTTCGCCCGCGCGCAGTTTCCTCGGCCCCGGAATCCCGTGGATAATCACTTCATCCACCGAAATGCACGTGGCCGCCGGATACCCGCGATACCCGAGGAACGAGGGGATGGCCCCGCGTTCGCGGATCAGGCGCTCGCCCAGCGCGTCGAGTTCGCGCGTCGTCACGCCGGGCGCCACATGATCCGCCATGGCGCTCAGCACATCCGCCACAATCCGGTTCGCTTCGCGCAAAATCGCGATTTCACGCGCTGTGCGAATGGCAATCACGGTCAGCGTGCGGTCCCGGCCGCGGACACTATTTCTTCAATTTTTGCGAAGATGGCGTCTGGCGGGGCTTCCCCGTCAACCGTCTTCAAAATACCTTGCTTTTCGTAATAGGCGATGATCGGCTCCGTCGTCTCGTGATAGACGCGCAACCGTTCGCGTATGGTCGCTTCCTGATCGTCCTGCCGCTGGATGAGGGCTTCGCCGTCCACATCGCAGACACCTTCCTTTTTCGGCGGGCCGAACTGCAAATTATATATCGCGCCGCACTTCGGACACGACCGGCGCGCCGACAAACGGGCGACGATTACGTCGTCGTTCACATCCACGTTGATGGCCAAATCGAGGGTCTCGCCGCGGGATGACAACAATTGCTGAAAGGTTTCCGCCTGGGGCAGGGATCGGGGAAATCCGTCCAAGAGGTATCCGCCCGCGCAATCGCCCTGGGCAATGCGGTCGGCCACGATCTCGCAGGTCAACTGGTCCGGCACGAGTTTGCCGGCATCCATGTATTTTTTGGCTTCAAGGCCCAGCGGCGTCCCTTCCCGCAGGTTGGCGCGAAAGATGTCGCCGGTCGAGATATGCGGCAGTTTGTACGCTTCCGACATCCGTTTTGCCTGGGTGCCCTTTCCGGCGCCCGGTCCGCCGAGCATGACGATACGCAATCCCATGATCACCCTCTCCTTCCGCGCAGGCGGCGTCCTTTGGCCGAGAATCCGTCATAATGGCGCATGATCAGGTGTTGTTCGATCTGGCGCACGGTATCAAGCGCGACACCAACAAGGATCAGCAGGCTCGTTCCGCCGAAAAAGCCCACGATGGTCCAGTCGTACACTTGGAGAAACTTGTACACGATATTGGGCAGCAGCGCGACGACGGCCAGGAACAACGAACCCACGAGTGTGATTCGGACCATGACCGTGTTGAGATATTCGGCGGTGGCCTTGCCCGGCCGCACGCCCATGATCACGCCGCCGTATTTCTTCATGTTGTCCGCGATTTCGACGGGATTGAACGTAATCGCCGTGTAGAAATACGAAAAAAAGATAATCAGAATCGCATAAACCGCGTTGTAGAAGAATCCATTGTAGTCAAACCAATTTGTGATGAAATCCTCAATCGCGGGAATGGCGATCGCGCCATGCAGCATGCCCGGAAGCATCAGGATCGAACTGGCGAAGATGATTGGAATCACGCCGGCCTGATTGACGCGCAGGGGCAGGTAATTGCGCTGTCCGCCGAAAACCTTGCGTCCTTTGACCTGCCGCGGATATTGGACGGGAATGCGGCGCTGGCCGGTCGTGATCCAGATGGCGCCGGCGACGACGAGACCCAGCAGCGCCACCAGGATCAACGCCTGGAAAATGCTGAGTTGGTTCTGGCCGATCATTTGAAAGATACGGATGATGGCGTTGGGCAGCCGGGAAGCGATGCTAATGAAAATGATCAGGGAAATGCCGTTACCGAGGCCGTTCTCGCTAATCCGTTCGCCCACCCACATGATGAAGGCCGTCCCGGTCGTAAACGAGATGACACACATCAGCAGGAACCCGATTCCGGGGTTCGCCACGATGTCCTCGCCCTGATTCTGCAAGAACATGCCGATGCCGACCGACTGGATGATGCACAGGCCAATCGTGCCGTAGCGGGTGTACTCGGTGATTTTCTTCTGTCCTTCCTGGCCCTGTTTGGAAAGTTTTTCGAGCGCGGGCACGACGGCCACCAGAAGCGACAGGATAATCGAAGCGCTGATGTAGGGCATGATGCCAAGGGCAAAAACGGTCGCGTTGCTGAAGGCGCCGCCGCTGAAAATATCGTAGAACCCCAACAAGCCGCCGCCACCGCCGATCATCTTGGCCAAGGCGGCCCCGTCCACGCCGGGCGTGGGCACGTGCGCGCCCAACCGGTAGATGGCCAGCATGATGAGCGTAAACGTGATGCGGCGACGGAGTTCCGGAATTTTCCATGCGTTCCGGAACGCTTCGATTGGCTTCGACACCGCTTGTCCTCCTACTTGGTCCCGAGTTTGACGCACTCGACGGTTCCGCCGGCCGCCTCGATTTTCGCGCGCGCGCCGGGCGATACCGCCTGGACCTTGACCGTCAGTTTTTTGGTAAGTTCACCGCGACCGAGCAGTTTCACGCCGCCCCGTTCCGGATCCACGATCTCCCGGGCGATCAACGCGGCCGTGGTCACTTCCTCGCCCGCGTCGAACTTGCTCTCCAGCACGTCCACGTTGACTTCGGCCATCAGGAAGCGTTTTTCGTGATGGAAACCGCGCTTGGGAATCCGGCGGTGCAGCGGCATCTGGCCGCCTTCAAAGCCGGCCCGCGCCGAATAACCGGAACGTGCCTTTTGTCCCTTGTGGCCGCGTCCGGAGGTCTTGCCCAGCCCGGAACTTGGCCCGCGGCCCACCCGCGTGCGGGGCCGGCGGGCGCCGTCCGCGTTTTTCAGCGTGTTCAAATCCATGTGTTCCGATGTCCTTATTCGTTCTTCGATCGGACGCCGCAGGGGACGCCGTCGTTATTTCCCAAAGGATGCTACAAAATCTCGGCGACGTCGCGTCCGCGCATGGTCGCGTAGGTCTCGACGGTCTTGAGTTGTTTCAATCCGTCGAGCGCGGCCCAGACAACGTTGGTGGCATTGTTCGATCCGAGCGACTTGGTCAGGATGTTCTGATAGCCGGCGGCTTCGAGCACGGCGCGGACCGGACCGCCCGCCACGACGCCCGTCCCGAGCGAGGCGGGCTTCAACAGGACCGACGCGGCATCGCAGCGACCCACGACTTCATGCGGCACCGTCGTATTGACAATGGGCACTTCCATCATCGTTTTTTTGGCGCGTTCGATGCCTTTCCGGATGGCATCGGGCACTTCCAGGGCCTTGCCCATCGCCGCGCCCACGCGCCCTTTTCCGTCGCCAACCACGACCACCGCGCTGAAACTGAAGCGGCGTCCGCCTTTGACCACCTTCGCCACGCGGTAAACCTTCACCACGTGTTCGATGAATTCGGAGGGCGCTTCCTCGCGTTCACGCCGCTCGCCTCGATGCTCTCTCTTCGATGTACGCTCCGTGCTCAAGCTTGCCTCTCCTAGAATTCGAGTCCTGCCTCGCGCGCCGCATCCGCCAAGGCCTTGACGCGCCCATGAAACAGGCGGCCGCCCCGGTCGAAACATACCCGCGTGATGGCCTTTTCGCGCGCTTTTTCCGCCAAAGCCCTGCCAACCGCCTTGGCGCCTTCAATATTGCCGCCCGGGATCTTCAACATCACCGACGAGGCGGCCGCCAGCGTGTGGCCCGCTTCGTCGTCAACGATCTGGGCGTAAATGTGTTTCACCGAACGGAACACGCTTACGCGAGGCCGGTCGGCCGTGCCCGATACATGCTTGCGAATTCGGCGCGCACGCCGTTTCAACAGCACTTGCTTGCGATTCGTCTTTGCCATACCGTCTTATTCTCCTCAGCGCCCGCAACGCGATTGCGTCGCGGACAAGGGCTTATTTCGATCCAGCCTTGCCTTCCTTGCGCCGCACATATTCCTTTTCATACCGGATGCCCTTGCCTTTGTAGGGTTCGGGCTTGCGCCAAGCACGGATGTCGGCGGCTGTCTGGCCGACCAGTTCCCGATCAATGCCGGCGACCTTGATGGTGGTCGGTTCCGGCGCCGCGAACGAAATGCCTTCCGGCGGTTCGATCAGCACCGGATGGCTGTAGCCAAGCGCCAAGTTGAGCGCCTTTCCCTGCATGGAGGCACGATAACCGACGCCCTCGATTTTCAGGGTTTTTTCGAAACCCTGCGTGACACCGGTCACCATGTTCTGGATGAGCGCGCGCGTCAACCCGTGCAGGGAACGATGAATGCCCTTGTCCGACGGGCGCGTCACAAGGATTTCCTTGTCTTGAACCGAAACGTTCATGTCGGGATGCAAATCCCGTTCGAGCGATCCCTTCGGCCCTTTTACCGTCAAGTGCGTTCCCTGCAAGGTCGCTTTCACGCCGTCGGGAATCACCACCGGCAATTTACCTATGCGAGACACAGTTCGAATCCTTCTCATTCACGCGTTGCGGTCTCCCGCCAGGGCGGGAGCATCCGCGCGGCTACCAAATTTCGCACAACACTTCGCCGCCGACTTTGGCCGCGCGGGCTTCCTTGCCCGTCATCACGCCCTTCGGCGTGCTCATGATGGAAATGCCCATGCCGCTGCGAACCGGCCGGAGTTCCTTGCTTTGCCGGTAAACGCGCAAACTGGGCTTGCTCACCCGGCGTAGCCCCTGAATCACGCAGGAGCGGTCGGGCATGTATTTCAAGGTGACGCGCAATTGGCATCGCGGCGTTCCCCGCTCGGCCGTCAGCGCGTAGTCCCGGATAAAACCTTCGCGTTTCAGCACGGCGCAAATCTCCTCCTTAAGCCGGGAGGCGGGTATATCCACCGTGGGTTGCTCCGCCGTGATGGCGTTTCGCACACGCGTCAGCAAATCGGCAATCGGATCGCTCATCGACATTGTCGCAGTTCCTCTGTCCTACCAACTCGACTTCGTTACGCCGGGCAGTTTGCCTTCCAGGGCCAAATTGCGGAAACAGATGCGGCACAACTGAAATTTCCGCATGTAGCTGCGCGGGCGCCCGCACACCCGACAGCGGCGATACGCGCGCACTTTGAACTTCGGCGCTCTGTTGCACTTCATAATCAGTGACGTCTTAGCCACGATATCCTCCCGTTCTTTCCATTAGTCAAGCCACCGGCTCAATTCTGTTTTTCGCTGGTCCGGAACGGCATCCCGAACTTCCGCAGCAATTCGCGGTTCTCGTCGGGCGATCCTTTTCCGGCAATCACAAAAGTCACATTCATCCCGCGGACTTTTGCAATCGAGTCAATGTTCAATTCCGGAAAAATCGCCTGCTCGCGAAGGCCGAGCGTGTAGTTGCCCGCCTTGTCAAAACTGTTCGGCGAAATGCCGCGGAAGTCGCGGATTCGCGGAATCACCACGTTGAACAGACGGTCCATGAACTCGTACATCCGTTCGCCGCGCAACGTCACCATGCAGGCGATCTTCGCGCCTTCGCGCACTTTGAACCCCGCAATGGATTTGCGGGCCTTGGTCACGATCGGTTTCTGGCCCGTAATCTGGCTCAATTCGGCCACGGCCGCCTCGAGCAGGCGCGGTTCCTGCTGCGAATCGCCCACGCCCATGTTAATGACGATCTTTTCGAGGCGCGGCACTTCCATGAGGTTTGCATGGTTGAACTCCGTCCGCATCTCGTTCCGGATGGTCTTCAGGTATCGCTCTTTCATTCTTGCCGCCACAGCGCATCCACTCCTTGGGGCGTCCTATGCGCCCGCATCAATCGTTCAGGGTCTCGCCGTTGATCTTGTACACCCGCACGCGCGTGCCATCTTCAAGCCGTTTCATGACAATCTTGGACGGGGCGCCGGCCGCCTCGCACCACGGCATCACATTGGACATGTGAATCGGTCCTTCGCGCTCGACGATGCCGCCCTGCTGCTGGCGGTTGGTCGGGCGCGTGTGGCGCTTGATCATGTTGACGCCTTCGACCAGGAGGCGCGATTCCTTGGGAAACACGCGCAACACCCGGCCCCGCCGGCCCTTGTATTTGCCGGTGATTACCAATACCGTGTCGTTCTTTCGTATATTCATGTCCGTTTTCCTTGCATCAAACCACTTCCGGCGCAAGCGAAATGATGCGCATGAAGCCTTTTTCACGCAGTTCGCGCGGCACGGGGCCGAATATGCGCGTTCCGCGCGGTTCGTTTTGTGCGTTGATGATGACCGCCGCATTCGAGTCGAAGCGGATAACCGTTCCATCGGGACGCTGCGTATCCTTGCGAACACGCACGACAACCGCCTTGACCACGTCGCCCTTCTTGATTGCGGCATTGGGCAGGGCTTCCCGCACGCTTGCCGTGATGATGTCGCCCAGATGGGCGTAGCGGTGTTTCGACCCGCCCATCACCTGCATACACCGAATCCGCCGGGCGCCCGAGTTGTCGGCGACTTCCAGGTTCGAGTAAATCTGAATCATGGCCCTTCTTCCTCAGCCGGCGCCTCAGTCGGCGCGCTTTACGATTTCCACCAGCGTCCACCGCTTGGTTTTGCTCAGCGGCCGGGTCTCGCGAATGCGCACCACGTCGCCGACCTTGCACTCGTTGTTTTTATCGTGCGCCTTGAACTTCTTGGTCCGCTTGATCGCCTTCTTGTATAGGCGATGTTCGACCGGGCGCGTCACCGACACCGTGATGGTCTTCTGCATGGCGTTGCTCGTTACCACGCCGACGCGTTCCTTGTGGAGTCCGCGGGTATCCGTCACTTGTCCTTCCATGGTCAATGGCTCCCTTTCGACGCGGCCAGTTCGCGCTCGCGCAGAATCGTCAGAATCCGCGCGATATCCCGCCGCGCGTTGCGGGATCCGCGAACGTTGTCCACCACGCCTGTCGCCTGTTGCATCTTGAAATTCATCAGGGCGGCGCGCCGCTCGCGCAAGCGGTTTTCCAGCTCGTCCTGGGTCAATTCCCGAATGTCTCTCGCTTTCACGTCGTTTCTCCTGGCGCCGTTACACGCGTTTCACGAATCGCGTTTCGATCGGAATCTTATGGCCGGCCAGCCGGATGGCCTCGCGGGCCAATTCCTCGGCAACGCCTTCGATTTCAAACATCACACGGCCCGGCTTGATAACGGCGACCCAATACTCCGGGGCGCCCTTGCCTTTGCCCATGCGGGTTTCGGCGGGTTTCTTCGTGACCGGTTTGTCCGGAAACACGCGAATCCACACCTTGCCGCCGCGCTTGAGATGGCGGGTCAGCGCAATACGCGCCGCCTCGATCTGGCGCGCCGTCACCCAGCCCGCTTCCATCGCCTTCAATCCAAACTCGCCGAAATCCACCGACGTGGCACCTTTGCTGAAGCCGGTCCGACGGCCTCGTTGTTGTTTGCGGTACTTGACTCTCTTCGGCATTAACATCGCGGTAATTCTCCACGTAGGGCCCGCGGGCCGTTATCTCGAACGGCCCGGCGCGCGTTCCCGGCGCCGTTGCGACATCGCGTCGGTGCCCGGGGTTCCAACATATTCGCCCGGCATCACTTCACCGTGATAGATCCAACATTTCACGCCAATGCAGCCGTAGGTCGTATGGCTGATCGCAAATCCGTAATCAATGTCCGCGCGCAGCGTGTGCAACGGCACGCTGCCCTCGTGCGCGTTTTCGGTCCGTGCGATTTCCGCGCCGTTCAACCGGCCCGACACGCGCAGGCGGATGCCTTTGGCGCCCAGCCGCATCGTGCTCTGCATGGACTTTTTGATCGCCCGCCGAAACGAAATGCGCCGCTGCAACTGCTGGGCGATGCTCTCGGCCACCAGTTGCGCGCTCAGTTCGGGGCTCAGCACCTCGTGGATGTTGATGAGCAATTCGCGGCCGGTGAGCATTTCGAGTTCGCTGCGCAACTTGTCCACTTCCGTGCCGCGCTGGCCTATCACCAGGCCGGGGCGGGCCGTGTAGATATGGACCTTCGCCTTGCGGCCCGCGCGCTCGATATCCACCTTGGCGACTCCGGTGTTGTACAGGCGTTTCTTGATGTAGTCGCGGAGTTTAAGGTCTTCATGCAGCAGTTCGGCATAATCACGCCCCGCATACCACACGGAACTCCACGTCCGAATGACGCCCAACCGGAACCCATTTGGATGAACTTTCTGACCCACAGGTGCTCTCCTCCAATTACTTGGCTGAATCCATGATGGACAAGGTCACGTGGCTTGTCCGCTTGCGAATGCGGCTGGCGCGGCCGCGGGGCTGCGGCTGGTAACGCCGCAAGGTCGGACCGCCGTCCACAAGCACTTTGCCAATCACCATGTCGTCCGTATTGATACGCTCGCGCTTCTCGGCGGCGAGGCTTTCCGCGTTCGCGACCGCCGACGCCAGCAGATGGTTCAAAATCGGCGCGCCGCGCTTGACCGCAAATTGCAGAATCGTGCGGGCATCCGAGACTTTTTTGCCGCGGATCATGGCCGCCACCAGCCGCACCTTGCGGGGCGCAATGCGCAGGAACTTCGCCCGTGCCGTATATACCGCCATGCCTGTAACCTCCTTGCCGTTCGTCCGTTAGCCCTTGGCCGAAGCCGCCGCCGCTTTCGTCCCCGAATGGCCGCGGAACGTGCGTGTCGGCGAAAATTCGCCCAGTTTGTGGCCTACCATGTTTTCCGTGACGAACACCGGGATAAACTTCTGGCCGTTGTGGACCGCAATGGTCAGTCCGACCATCTCCGGCGTGACCATTGAACGGCGCGACCATGTGCGGATTACGCGCCGGTCGCTGCCGCGCATTTGCGCCTCCACCTTCTTCCGCAGGTGATCGTCCACAAACGGACCTTTGCTAATCGAACGTGCCACCGATTCAATCTCCTTCGTTGCCGGCCGCCTGCCTTACTTGCCGCGCCGCCGGATAATATACGAGTTTGAGGGATTCTTCTGTTTCCGGGTTTTGTGGCCCTTGGTCGAAACGCCCCAAGGGGTCACCGGATGGCGCCCGCCCGACGTACGGCCTTCACCGCCGCCATGCGGATGATCCACCGGGTTCATGGCCACGCCGCGGACCTTCGGCCGCTTGCCCAGCCACCGAGAACGCCCCGCCTTGCCGAGGCTGATATTCAAGTGTTCTTCGTTGCCGACCTGGCCCACCACCGCGCGGCAGTCTATCAACACGCGCCGCATCTCGCCCGATGGAAGCCGAAGCACCGCGAAACGGCCTTCTTTCGCCAGCAACTGGCAGCCGTTGCCGGCCGAACGCGCCATCTGCGCGCCTTTGCCGGGGGTCAATTCGACGTTGTGCACCACCGTGCCGAGCGGCATGTTGCGCAGGGGCATGCAGTTGCCGACCTGGTATTCGGATTGGGGGCCGCTCATGACCGTCATGCCGACTTCCAGTTGCGCCGGCGCAATGATATAGCGCTTTTCACCGTCCGCATAGACGATCAGGGCCAGCCGGGCCGACCGGTTGGGGTCGTATTCGATGGCCGTCACTTTGCCCGGAACGCCGTCTTTTTCGCGGCGAAAATCCACGATGCGATACTGTTTCTTGTGGCCGCCGCCGCGCCGCCGCATTGTCACATGGCCGTGATTGTTGCGCCCGGCCTTTTCGGGATTCGGCATCAACAGCGCTTTTTCGGGTTCTTTCCGGGAAAGACCGGAAAAATCCGCCACGCTCATGAACCGCCGCGAAGGCGTCGTCGGTTTATGTTTCTTGATAGGCATCTCGCTACTCCTAGACCAGCTCGATCTCGTCGCCCTTGCGCAAGGTGACGATCGCCTTCTTCCAGTTGGGCCGGAAACCGGGGCGGCCACGCCCGCGCCGCCCACTCAATTTACCGTCGTAATTCATGGTGTTCACCGCCGTGACCTTGACGTTGAACATCTGTTCGATGGCGTCGCGAATCTGGCGCTTGTTCGCCCGGGGGTCCACCCGGAACGTGTAATGTTTCTTGGATTCGCGCTGGATTGTGGATTCTTCCGTAATCAGCGGACTCTTGATGATGTAAAAGGGATTCGTGTTCATGCCAACCGCTCCTCGAGCACGGCGAGGGCATCGCGAACGATCACCACCCGCTCCGCATCCAGCACATCCACCGTATTGAGATCAGACGCCGTGCGCACGGCCACGCGCGGAATATTACGCGACGACAACATCACATTGGCGTCCACTCCCGCCGTGACAAAAAGGGTCTTCCGGCGATCGGGCGCAATCAGGCCAAGCATTTCAACGAATGGCTTGGTCTTGGGCGCGTCAAACGTCAACGCATCCAACACGCACAGCGCCTCGTTGCGCACCCGGTCGCTCAACACGCAACACAAGGCCTGGCGCTTCCAGCGCACGGGCACATTTTGCCGATAGTCCCGCGGATGCGGGCCAAACACGGTGCCGCCGCCCCGCATCTGGGGTTCGCGCGTGCTGCCGTGCCGGGCGTTGCCGGTGCCTTTCTGGCGGTACGGCTTTTTTCCGCCCCCGCTGATTTCGCGGCGGGTCTTCGTCGCGGCATTTCCCTGGCGGCTCGCGTTGAGTTGAGCCACGGCCACGCCACGCACCAGCGCCTCGTTCGGCTCGACGCCGAACACCGCATCGTTCACTTCGACAGGCTCAATCTCCCGCCCGTCCATCGTATAGGCTTTTACCGACGCCATAATTACTTCGCCCCTTTCTTGGAGCCCGCCGCGGCGGCCATCGCTTTGACGCTTCTCTTCAGGACGATGACGCCGCCCGGAGCGCCGGGGACGCTTCCGCGCACCGCGATAAGATTCTTGGCGGGGTCCACGTTCACGACTTCAAGGTTCTGCGTGGTCACGCGCTCACAGCCCATGTGGCCCGGGAGCGTCTTGCCCTTGATCACATGGCCGGGACTGGCGCTTTGTCCAATCGATCCGGGCCGGCGATGGAAATTCGATCCATGCGTGCCCGGGCCGCCGCTCCAGCCGTGGCGTTTCATGCCGCCCGCAAAACCCTTGCCTTTCGAGGTTCCGCTCACATCCACACGATCGCCCACCTTGAAAATGTCCGCGCGCACTTCATCGCCCGGTTTCAAGGGATCGTCCTGTTCCACGTGAAATTCTCGAAGGGTCCGTTTGGGGTCCACCCCGGCCTTGCCAAAATGCCCCTGGAGGGGTTTTGTCAGGCGGCGCTTATTCGCCTGGCCAAAGCCCAGCTGAACCGCCTCATACCCTTCATGGGCCTTGGTTTTCCGTTGGACAACCGTGCAGGGACCTGCTTCCAGGAGGGTCACTTCAATCCAGCGGCCATCCTCGGTAAAGATCCGGGTCATTCCCAGTTTTTTGCCCAATAGTCCGTTCAACATGCTTCGCAATCCTTCACCGCGCGCCGCAGCCCCGGCCATGCCGGGCGTCCGGCGTCACTGCGCGCGGAGTTCCGCGCGCTTTGGCGCTTATTGCTTGATTTCCACGTCCACACCCGCCGGCAAATCCAGTTTCATCAACGCATCCACGGTCTGCGCCGTCGGATTGATGATGTCCAGCAACCGCTTGTGGGTGCGTGATTCAAACTGCTCGCGCGACTTTTTGTCAATGTGCGGCGAGCGGTTCACGGTAAATTTCGACACGGCGGTCGGCAGCGGAATGGGGCCGTTGATGCCCGCCCCGGTGCGCTGGGCCGCCGATACGATTTCCTGCGTGGACTGATCCAACAGCCGGTGGTCGTATGCCCTTAGCTTGATGCGAATTTTGTAACCGTCCGCCATGATGTTTCTTTCTCCAAAACCTGCCGACTGCCCGTGTTACTCGATAATCTTCGAGACGACGCCCGCGCCGACGGTCCGTCCGCCTTCGCGG
>DAOTMJ010000043.1 GCA_035450225.1 Candidatus Hydrogenedentota bacterium | reverse complement strand
CCCCCAAAGCCTTACGGGACAAGCCTGCCCAAAAACGAATTACTCAACTTCCGTTTCAACAAGATGCATGAAATTCACCTCTGTATTCAGTTGAGCGCGACGTACGGCATGCCGCGCCGGAAGCCTTCTTTTTCGGCAATCAAATCGAGATAGAGCGTCTCCACCGATTCGACCAAGGGCAAAACCGGCGCTGATCGGGCATCCACGGTTTTCAGATAGCCGCCGCAACTTTCGCATCCTTCAATCCATCGGGCCGCGGCATCGGCGTCCCTGACGGTTTCCAAAATCCCCGCTTTTCCGCAAAACGGGCATTGTAGGCGCGGATAGCCCCGCCTCGATCCGCACAGCGAACAGGCCAGTTCCCGGTGTCCGTCGTCGCCGCAGATCAACGCGAGACCTGGCGGCGATCCACAGGACGGGCATTTGCCTTCCCGTGGGGCATCGGTTTCGAGCGTTTTGGTGGTTGCTTCCTGAACCGCCCGAAATACATACGGCGCTCCGCACGCGCGCCCAAAGAAGAGGGCGGCTTCCCCGGAAACGCTCCGCCGGGCCGCCCACTCGTTCAAGCGATTCGAATCGGGACTGAACATGGCGATGTCGGCCAGCAAAGGCAATTCGTCAGGAACGGCCCTCATTCGATCAAGGTCCGCCGCCGCCGCCGTGCCTTCGTTCAGGGAGCCGGCCATCTCGTCCAGAATGCCGGCCATTGCGGTCGGATTGTACGGGAGCATGCCGGCGGCGACGGGTGCGCCGTGAAAACAATCGCCCGATAGCGCGTCGCATACCGCCGTTTGGGCACGGTACAAGGCCCTGCGGAGCGCCAAGTAACCCGAAGGAACATGGCCGAGCGAGGCAAGCCGCTCCAGTCCATCCGCGTTCCGTTTCCAGCATTCGCGCATGTCGTT
The DNA here is from genome assembly GCA_035450225.1 of Candidatus Hydrogenedentota bacterium. NCBI lineage: Bacteria > Pseudomonadati > Candidatus Hydrogenedentota > Candidatus Hydrogenedentota bacterium. The sequence continues at coordinate 32,172 of DAOTMJ010000043.1, read as the reverse complement.
CATGCGCGCTCGTAGGAACGTTGCGCCTTGGGCAGAATGGGCAGCAGTTTCACGCCGGTTGCGAAGAAAAACACCGCCGCCGCGATCAGCGAGAGGGAAAGCACCCACTCGATAAGACTGGGATAATAGGTTCCGACCAGTCCGCCGGGCTGTGTGCCCGGCAGGTTCATGCCGAGCAGTACGACATTGAGCCGGTTGAACACGACGCCGCCGAGCGCCAGCAATGCGCCGCAAAGCAGCAATACGCGCTGTTTTCGGAACGCCTCGAAGGAAAGCAGCACCAACGGCACGATGCCGCCCACGACAATTTCGACAATGAAGAGGATATGGCGGTAGTCCGCGCCGCGCGCCGCGCCGCCCCAGCCGAAATCGCCGCTATGCCCCGCGGCAACCGCCGCATGGCCCGCACCCGCGAAAAGGGCGGCGAACTGGCCGCGATATACAATGTCCGCGAAACGCAGCGCGAGGTAAACGCCGAGCACGCCCCACAGGATTTTTCCCATGCCGGCCAGCATGTTCCACTGGTAGGGCCGCCGGAAGAAGTACGAGATCAGCACATCCATCAACATGACCAGCGCGAAGCCCGAAACCACCGCCGAGAAAAAGAAAAGAACCGGCATCGCGGGCGACCACCAGAACGCGCTCAGTTTGTCGCGCATGAGCAGGAAGATCGAACCCAGCGACGACTGATGCATCGTGGACAAGGTGACGGCCGCGACGATCAGAATAATCGGCACGCCGGTTTCCCGGTGCGAGTCGCGGGTCAAATGGGCGACCGCCGTGAATATGACCAATGCGAGCGCCGCCATGGCCAGGCTGTGCGACATCAGAAAAACGAAGACCGACAGCGCGGCCACCGTGTACACCGGCGACCACACCCGCCACAGGTCGTGAAGTTTTTGCCATTTGAAGCGCTCGAACAGCGTGGGGGCGAATTCAAGCGCCAGTATTGTTACATACAGACCGACGCACCACGACACTTCATACATGGCGGAGTGTTCCGGCCGCTGGAGAATCAGGTGATAGAAATTCCAGGGCCGTCCAAGGTCGGCCAACAGCGTGACCACGACGAACGAATAACTCAGGAATCCCATCCATACTGCCGGGCGCGCCAGGGGGTGATATTCGCGGGCCATGAACACATAGACAAGACCGGCTGTCGCAAAAGCGCCGCCTGCCAGCGCAATCCATACCAAGTCAAATACGATCCACAGTCCCCAGGGGTAGTTGTCGCTCAGATTGGTCGTTACGCCGAGTCCATAAGCGAATCGCGCCACGAAGGCGGCGGCGCCCGCCACCATGAGCAGCGCAAGCAGAACAAGCCGCCACGTGACAAGCCGGGCCGGAACAATTTCGTGTTCGTGATGCATGGTTTACTCCTTTTCAGCCGGGGCAGGCGCCTCGGCCAGTTTTATCTTGCGTTGTTGAAGCATGTATACAGCAGTCAACAGGGCGCCAAGGCCCATGGCCGCGGGGGCCACAAGGCTCAGCGCAATTGACGAGTATTCGGGCGGCGCATGCGTGCCGAGATCGTGCCGGAATCCGGCTTTTTCGAACGGTACCGCCGCTAAGTACAGAAACGAAGTGCCGCCCACTTCGTGTTCGCCGTAGACGTGCTGCACGTACCGATCCGGCATGGCCCGGACCCGTTCCCATGCCGTCTTCAGCAGATCGTCGCGATTACCGAACCGAAGCGCCCCCGTCGTGCATGCCTTCACACAGGCCGGCGTTTTTCCGCTGGCGGCGTAGCGTTCGCGCGCCTCGGCCGCCACCGGCTGGCCGTTCAAGTCGGCGATTTCCATGTGGCCGGTGATACGGTCGAAGCACATCGTGCATTTTCGTATGACCGGCGTGAGCGAGTCCCAATCCGCAGTCGGAACGCCGAATGGGCACGCCCACACGCAATATCGGCATCCCATGCACTTGTTGCTGTCGTAAATTACCGGGCCTTCCGCCGTCTTGCGCAGCGCCGTGACCGGACAGGCCGACACACAGGACGGCTCCTCGCAGTGCATGCACTGGCGCTTGGCGAAGACCCGCTTGAATCCACCGGGCGCCGTGGGTTCGGCGATTTCGCGAAAACTTACCATCGTGTAGGTATGCGACGACAGTGAAAGGGGATTCTGGTATCCCGTGTCGCGGCCTTCGATATGGGTGCGTTCCGCCGGCAAACCGTTCCACTGCTTGCAGGAAACTTGACAGGAACGGCACCCGATGCACTTCGTTGTATCCACTAAAACGGCCAGGCTCATCATGCTCTCCTTGTAGCGGACAATTCGGGAACCGTCCGCAGGGTCTTGCCGTGGGCTTTTTCAATGTTGACGAGGAATGTCTTGGTTTCGGGGATCATTGTGTTGGCGTCGCCGATGTTCGGCGTGAGTAGATTGGCGCTGTCGCCGGAATTCGGCGTTTTCCATCCGAAGCACCACGGCATGCCCACCGTATGCACGGTCTTGCCCATGATGGTCATCGGCTTGAAGCGTTTGGTGGGAATCGCGACCGCCAGCACTGTGCCGCGCGCGCTCTTCACCTCGACCACATCGCCGGCCCGGATGCCCTTTTCTTCAGCCAGTGTTTCGCTCATTTCGACGAACATCTGCGGCTGCAATTCAAGCAACCATGGGCAATTCCGGGTCATGACGCCGGTCTGCCAGTGTTCGGTGAGGCGGTACGTGCTGGCGACAATCGGGAATTCGGCTCCTCCCGGCTCGGCCCGCTTGTCCATGGGACCCTTGAATACCTTGCAGGCCGGGTTGAACGGTTGCCCGTTGAAGGGGTTGTTGTCAATGGGCGACTCGAAGGGTTCGTAATGCTCCGGAAACGGCCCGTCCTCAAGTTTCATCGTCCACAGCCGCCCCACGCCTTCCTCGTTCATGATGAAAGGCAGTTTGCCGCCGGCTTGCGCCATCGGGGGAATCGTTGCGGGCGCATCCACCACGTCCCCCGTCCATTTCCCCGCATCGGCATCCCACGCAATCACCGGCACGCGCGGATTGTACGGCACGCCGTTCACGTCCACCGAGGCCCGATTGTACAGGATGCGCCGGTTGACCGGCCACGACCATGCCCAATCCGGGTGCAGCCCGATGCCCGATGTTTCACGCACGCGCTTCTTCGATTTGTTTTGGCCGTCCTGCGTGAACGAGCCGGCATAGATCCAGCAGCCGCTCGATGTGGTTCCATCGGCCTGAAGCATCGCGAAACTGGGCACGAGTTCGCCTTTCTTGTAACTCTTGCCGTCGGCCAGCGTCACATCCGCCAAGAACTGGCCGTTAATGTCCTTTGCAATGGCCTCGGCGTCAATCTCACCGTCGTGGAGATATTCGTCCCAACGGAGGTTCAGAATCGGTTCGGGGCATTGGCCGCCCTCGGATGCGTACAGTTTCCTCAATTCGGCGAAAATCAGATTCATGATATCGCCGTCGGGCCGTGCGTCGCCCGGCGCATCGGCGCCCTTGTAACGCCACTGCATCCACCGCCCGCTGTTGGTGATGCTGCCCTGTTTTTCGATCGAAGCCGCTGCCGGCAGGACAAAGACCTCTGTCTTGATGTTTGAAGGGGGAATACCAAGACTGGCATCTTCCCAGAACCATCCGGTTTCGTTCGGGAAGATGTTGACGTTGACAAGCCAGTCCAATTTGGCCAGCGCCTGCCGGGTCTTGTTCGAGTTGGCGCCGCTGCACGCGGGATTCATGCCCCAGGCGAACATGCCGCGGATTTCTCCCTCGTGGATCTTGTCGAATATCTGGAGCCACGAGTAGTTGACGCCGTCGTCTACTTTCGGAAGCCATGCGTATCCGAAATCATTTTCCGGCGTGGCGTTGTCGCCGAACATGGACTTGAGGAAACTTGTCATGTACTTTGGCGTGTTGCCCCACCAGTTGACGCTCGATGCGCCCAGCGTGGCCGGCGTATTGGTCTTGTTGTAGTTTTCGAGCGCCGGAAGCGAGGCCGCCGGCGTCTTCAGATAGCCGGGAAGGATATGAAACAGCAAGCCGTGATCGGTCGAACCTTGGACGTTCGACTCGCCGCGCATGGCGTTGACGCCGCCGCCCGCCACGCCGATGTTGCCCAGCAGCAACTGAATGACGGCCATGGCGCGAATGTTTTGCACACCCACCGTGTGTTGGGTCCAGCCCATGGCGTACATGATGGTGCCGGCGCGATCGGGCCGGTGCGTGGAGGCATACGTTTCGTAGACTCGTTCAAGGTCCGCCACGGGTGTTCCGGTGACCTTCGACACGGTTTCCATATCGTACCGCGCATAATGCTTCTTGAGCAATTGGTATACGCAACGCGGATCTTGGAGCGTCATGTCCCGCTGGGGTTCGGTGGGTGTCCCCTCGGCCAGTTTATAGGTCCATTTCGATTTGTCGTATTTGCGCTTTTCCGGATCGTATGCGTTGAACAGCCCCGAAGCCTCGTCGAACGAGTAATCGTCGCTCACGATGAACGATGCATTCGTATAATTCAGCACGTAGTCGCGCTGGATGAGATCCTTGTCGAGAATGTATTTGATCATACCGCCCAAGAAGGCGATGTCGGTGCCCGAACGCAGCGGCGCGTATACGTCCGCGACACAAGCTGTCCGTGTGAAACGCGGATCCACGCAAACCAACTTGGCCCCGTTCTCTTTGGCCTTCATGACCCAGTGCATCGAAATGGGATGGTTCGCGCCCGGATTGGAGCCCATGGCGAGGATGACGTCGCTGTTTTTCAGGTCAATCCAGTGATTGGTCATCGCGCCGCGGCCATAGGTGGCCGCCAGACTCGGCACCGTCGAGGAATGGCAAAGCCGCGCCTGATGCTCGATGTAGACAAGTCCCAGGCCGCGGACGAATTTCTGATACAGCCAGCATTCCTCGTTGTCCAGCGCCGCACTGCCCAACGAGGCGATGGCGGTCGTTCGATTGACCACCTGATCCTTCGCGTTGCGCTCGGTGAACGAGGCGTCGCGGGTATCCTTGATCAATCGGGCGATGCGCTGCGCCGCCGTGGCCCAATCCACTTCCTCGAAACGGTCCGAGCCCGGCTTGCGATGCAGCACTTTCTTGAGACGGTTTTCGTTGTTGCACATCTGGTACAACGAAGCGCCCTTCGCGCACAGCGTCCCCTCGTTGATGGGGTGATCCGCGTCGCCCTCCACATTGATGGCCACCCATCGTCCGTCGCGTTGTTCCGACGACACCACCGCGGAACAGCCACACCCGCAATAAGGGCAAATGGTCGTGGTCTGGCGGCCCCTCGTGATCCGCGCCGTACGGCTTTCGGCGAACGACAGTGCAGGCGAGAGGTCAATCCCCAGAAAACCCAATAAACCGCCGCTGCCCACCAGAAATTGCCGTCTGGATACTTCCGACATTCCCTCCTCCTTATCCGTATTTTTCCCGTTAAAATTGAGAGTGGTTTCCGTAATTTTCACGACAAGAAGCATATTCTTGCGTACTTTCTACTGATTCCCATCGCAGAAAGTGAATGAATTATGCCATGAACTTTTCAAAATTACAAGTATTTTGTTTTTGCAATGTGAAATATTTCACGATAAAGAATTGAATAAATTAGATTATTTATGCGGCTGGACAGGGTTTAAATGCGAATATTGAACTGTTTAGCCGGTTGCCGCTTATAGGCATTTTTGCCGTGGCGGAGGCCCGGTAAAAAAGAATTTGAATGCGGAATGCAATGTTTGGAATCCTGTCGTCTTCATGCATTTCCGGGGCGTTAGCAAGGGAGATGTACTCGTGTCCGTTTGCGTGCTTGCGCGTTGCAAGGGCGTTTCGTAGGATGGTGTGGAACTTTTTGACAGGGGGTGTGTTGGATTTGAGTGGAAAAGCGTGAACGACGATTCGGATTGGAACACGGTAGCACAGGCCCAAGCGGGCGACGAGACGGCCTTTGCCGAACTTGTTCGCCGGTATGAGCATCGTATTGTGCAATTTTGTTACCGGATGACGGGATCCGCGCAGGACGCCGAAGATCTCGCGCAGGAAAGTTTCATCCGGTTGTATCGGCATTTGCATCGTCTGACGCCGAAGGCGAAATTTTCGACGTTGCTGTACGGCATAGCGCGAAACTTGGCGTTGAACGCCGTGCGGGATGCGGGACGGCGTGCCCGTATGATCGCACCGCCGCCGGACAACGCCCGCGATATCCGAAGCGGCGATAGGCGTCCGGACGAGTGGGCGCATTTGAAGGAACTCGACGCGATGATACATGAAGGATTGCAGGCCTTGTCACCGGCGCACCGGGAAATCTTGGTGCTACGGGAATTCAACGGTCTCGATTACGACGCGATTGCCCGAATAATCCGGTGCCGGAAAGGCACGGTTCGCAGCCGGTTGGCGCGCGCGCGCGAACAATTGCGCATACGCATCGAGCAAGCCGGAGGAAAGGCGGTATGAAACGACACCCTTCGTGGGAGGCGTGGTCGGCTTGGGTGGACGGTGAGTCCGACCGTGCCGAAGAGATGCGGCGGCACCTCGAAACGTGTCCTGCCTGCACGGAACAGGTCGAGGCGATCCGGAGGCTTTCATCCGATTTGCAGCGCCTGCCCGCGCTTGACGTGCATCCCGCCTTTGCGGCGAGAGTCATGGCGCGCGCCAAGGAAACCCGGATCCAATGGCCCCAACCGTGGTGGCGCCGTTTTGCCATTCCCATGGCGTTGACGGCCTCTTTCTTGTTGCTGGTCGGTGTGGCGATCCCTTGGCGGCTGCTTTCCACCGGAGACGACACGCCGTCAAACGGTTCGTCGTTTGCGGCCGGCCGCCTGGCGGAGGCCTTGATGGACTTCACGGAAGAAGCCGCATCCGACAGCGAAGTCTGGGATCTCGCCATGTTGGACAGCATTACCCCTGATGATTTGCTGGCGGAGGTTGCGCAGACGGATTCATTTGCCCAATGTGCGGTGTTATTGGATGAGGAAGCGGATTTGGATGGTCTTATGACCTCGCTTGACGACGGGGAACTGGCGGCGTTTCAACATCTTGTCCGCGAATATGGCCGGGAGAATCGGATTTTATGAAACAAACGGGAAGAGTGGTGTTGGGCATGGCGATGGCTGTCGGGATTTTTTGTTGGGCAGCATGGGCGCAACCTCCCGCGCCGCCCAATCCGCCGCCAACCGGACCGGGCGGTCCCATGACGGCGCCGCCTCTTCCGCCGCCGCGCGGTCCTGAAGCGCCTCCCCCCGCCGATGCCAATAGCGCCAAACAATTGGTCCAGGAAATCCTCACGGCGCGTCTGGCGCGCGAACTGGCGTTGAGCGACGAGCAAACGGTCATCATGCTCAAGCGCTTTACGGAATACCGGGCACAACTGGAGGCGTTCCGAAAAGAACGCCAAGAACTTACAAAAGCCCTGCGGGCAAGCATTGCCGCGAAAGAACCGGAAAGCCAGATCGAAACCCGGCTGAAGGCGTTGGCCGAACTGGACGGTAAAGTCGTTGAGTACAAGCGAAGCCTTTACGATAGCGCTTCGGAAGGATTGACCGTCGCGCAACGCGCGAAACTGTATGTATTTCTGAGCGATTTTGAAAACGACATGCGGAAATTGATTCAGAAGGCGCGCGAACAGGCGGGCCAACGTTCTTTAAATCGCTGGGCCGGCCCGCCCCCGGATGGCGGCCCGCCGCATTCCGCACAGCCTCCCCGTGGCATACGCAATCGGCAGGGTCCACCCGGAATGATGCCTCCGCCGGAACCGCCCAACAATCCTCCCCAATGAGGGACGGAAAACCGATTTGGCATGCACGCCCGTTGCGATGTAAAATAGCGCCTGTGGCATCTCATGGCGGCAGGGGGCCCGTTGTGATGGATGCCCGCGTGGCCGGTAACATATCAAGCCGCACGTTTTTTGTGCGAATCGGAGAGACAGACGCAACATGCCACATCGCCAGCAACACCGCGGAAAACACCCGGAGGACAACAAACTCTTTGCGGATGACTGCCTGCCCGTGCTTCGCGAGGCCGTCGCGGATCTTTCACTGTTTTTAAGCAAGGGCTATCCTCCCGACCCCTCCCTTGCGCTCGTGGGCGATCATTTCCAACTGGATATCCGTCAACGGCGGGCCGTGGGGCGCGCGGCCTGTTCGGACGAGGCCATCGAACGCCGGAAAGCGCACCGTGTGCCGGTTGAAACGCTCAAAGGCTCGCGGGTGATCATTGACGGCTATAATTTTCTCATCATGATCGAAAGCCTGTTGGGCGGCGGCATTTTGATCCGCGGACGCGACGGCTGCGTGCGCGATCTGGCCAGCATACATGGGTCGTATCGTTACGTCGAGGAGACCGTGCCGGCCATTGATTTGGCGGGCCGTGTGTTGCGCTTGTTCGGTGTGGGCCATGCGGAATGGCTTTTGGATGCGCCCGTGTCGAACAGTGGCCGGCTCAAGTCCCTTCTGTTGGATCAGGCGGCCGAACGGGGCTGGGCGTGGGATGCCCGCCTGTCCCGCAATGTGGATGCCGTGCTTGCCCAAAGCCGGGAAATCGTTGTGACGTCCGACGGCTGGATCCTGGATCGCGCCCAGCGATGGGTCAATCTGGCCGATCACCTGGTCGAAAGACTCAAACAACCTGTTCGCATTCTGAATTTGGCCTGAGATTGCGCGAAAAATCTCCAGGTAAACGAATCGGTGGTCTTTTCGTTCCTGTGAATAACCGGGTGTGCGGTCGGTCCGGCATGACGTTTACAAAACCTTGGTTGCCAAGACGATTGGGGACGAGCCCGGAACAATGACACGAGGTCCATGCGCGCCTGCAACTTTCGGACGGATAAAAAGCATTGACTACGTGTGTTTGCGTTGCCGATGTGGCGCGCGAGGCGCACAAGGAAATAACGTTCCGATTCCATGCTTTGCGGCATGGGCGAACGGCGTGTTACTCTGAGTCCATGTCTATCGAATCCATATCCGGTCCGCAAAAGGACAATGAGGAATTCATACCCCGAAGGCGGGGGTGCGGATGGTTGTTTGTTTTGTTTTTCCTGTTCGTGGGCGCGGGGTGGGGCGCGGCCTTGGCCGGACTTGCCTGGCTGCTGCAAGACAGCAAGAAGACCATCGAAACGCTGGAAACGTACATTCCGGAGGCCAACAGTCGTGTTTACGACGCCAAGGGCGAGATCCTGGGCGAACTTACATCGGGCAAGGAGCACCGGCAACTGGTCGGATTGAACCAGGTGCCGCTGTACATGCAAAAGGCGATTGTCGCAACGGAAGACAACACGTTTTACGAGCATCGCGGCGTGAGCCTATTCGCCTTTCTGAATATCGTCCGGTACAAATTGACGACCGGACGCACACGCGGCGCCAGCACGATCACGATGCAGGTGGCGCGGTTGGTCGAACCGCTCGAGGTTGGACGCGAGCGCACGACCGCGCGCAAACTCCGGGAAGTGCTGACCTCGCTGCGGATTGAACAACAGTTTACCAAGGACGAAATCCTCGAACTGTATCTGAACCTGACGTTCTTTGGCGGGCGCGCCAGCGGCGTGCAGGCGGCGGCGCAACAGTATTTTGCCCGGGACTGCTGGGACCTTACGCTGGGAGAGTGCGCCATGCTGGCAAGCCTTCCCCGTTCGCCCAACACGATCAACCCCTTCAAAAACATGGCCAGCGCGCGCCAGCATCGGGACATTGTTCTGGGACAGATGTTGGAAAACCGGTTCATTTCGCAGGAAGAATACGACGCGGCCATCCGCGAGGATCTCGACGAGCAGGTCATAACCCCCGAAGAGCGCAAACAACTGGCCGCGGAAGGAAAAGGTCTTTGGCAGGCCAACAAATTCAAGGCCCCGTATTTTGTCGAGGAAGTCCGTCAACGGCTTCTGACGGAAGAGGGCAAGAGCGACGTGTTCGGCGAGGGTCTCGAAATTCATACGACCCTCGATATGCGGCTGCAACGCGCCGCCGAGGAGATTTTGCTGAAAGCGCTGGATGCGTTCGACGAGAAAAAACGCGCCGCGCTCAAGCGGGCCGGGCAGGAAGACGATTTTGTGCCGGTGTCCGGCGCGCTGGTTTGCATTGACAATCGTCCCGGCTGCCAGGGGTATGTTCGGGCCATGGTCGGCGGGCGCGATTTCGACAAGGAAAAATACAACACGGCGACACAGGCGCGGCGTCAGCCGGGTTCGAGTATCAAACCGTTCGTGTGGACGGTTGCCATCATGAACGGCATGACTCCGTCGAGCATTATGGTGGATGAACCGTTCGTGCGCACGGATCCTTGGGGCAACACATGGGCCCCCAAAAACTTCGACGGGGAATTTCAAGGGCCGGTGACACTCCGCACCGCGCTGCAGAAATCCATCAACGTCATATCGGCGAAACTGACCGAGCGATTCACCATGCCGGCCGTCCGATCGGTCTTGCAACGGGCCGGCATTCGAACACCCATCGAAAACGCGGTCGGATTGACCATTGCCTTGGGATCGACGGAGGTCACGGTGCTGGATCATTGCGTGGCGTATTCGACCCTGGCCAACGGCGGCGTGCGATATGATCCCGTTTTGATCACCGAGGTCAAGAATCGCGACGGCCTCACGTTGTACGACGGCCGCCGCCGCGCCACTCGGGAACAGGTCATCGATCCGAATGTCGCCTATGTGATGGTTCACATGATGAAGGGGGTGTGCCAGTTCGGGACCGGCGCCAATACCCAAGCCCAGTGGGAAAAGGCGGAACCGGGGCGTCCACGTGCAGGCAAGACGGGCACCAGCAACCGAAGCCGGAACGCATGGTTTTGCGGGTTCACCACGGATTACACGTGCGTGGTATGGATTGGTTATCGCGACAATCGTTCGTTGGGCGAGGGCAAGGAATTTACCGGTGGCCGCCTTGCGAATCCGGTCTGGACCGATTTCATGATTGTGGCCGAGGAAGGGCTGCCGGCGAGGGATTTTGAAAAACCCAACGGCGTTGTGTTCTATAATGTGGACAGGAACACGGGATTGGCCGGCGGCACATTTCAGGAAGCGTTCGTGCGAGGAACCCAGCCGCCGCAGGAAATGATCATTCCCGACGATCGCCCGGGTTTAGGGCAGACGGATACGAGGCTCCTTGAATTGTTTTGATTGCGATATGGCGTATGGCCGGGGCGCGGTGGCGCTCCCGCGAGAAGTCGAAACCGCCGATGATCTGATTGAGGAAATGGACCACAGCGGGATTGACGAGGCCTTGGTATGGCATCGCGATTGCCTTGAACGCGATTTTAATGCCGGCAACCGGCGTCTGGATGAAATTGACGCTTACCAACGGCTGCACCGGACCATGACCTTTGTGCCGACGTGTTGCGACGAAATGCCCAGCGCGGAAGATTTCGTGAAAGAGGCCCGCGCCCACGGGGTCCGCGCGTTTCGCGCCTTTCCCACGACGCACCAATTTTCGCTCGATCCCGTGTCCTGCGGCGACCTGCTGGATTTGTTTTCGGCCTGCGGGACCCCGCTGTTGATACCGCTGGCGGAGGTGCCCGGAGGCTGGGAAGGCCTTTACCGGCTTTTGCGTTATTTTCCGCGCCTGCCGTTGATTGTGACCGAAACCGGGTGTTGGGGGCAGGATCGCTATTTTCGGCCCTTGATGAAAGCCTATCCTCGTTTTTTCATCAGCATGAACCGCCTTGAGACGGCCGGTCAAATCAAGAGCATCGTGGATCGCGTCGGGTTCAAGCATCTCGTGTTCGGTTCCGGCTTGCCGCGCAATTACCCCGGCGGATATGTGTTGAGTCTCAACCGGGCCGACATCAGCGAGGAGGCGCGCGCGGCCATCGCGCGGGGCAATCTCGAACGTTTGCTCAAGGAGGCGGCTTGGTGAACGGAAATTCAGGGACAGACTACGAATTTTCCCGAGGCGCAACAATTACTGACGGCGGCGAAAAGAGGGGGGAAATTCGTAGTCTGTCCCTGAATTTTAAGGAGTGCGTCTGGTGAGCCTCGGGGATCTTCTGGTAAACGGCGAACCGATCCGGTTCATTGACATGCACGGGCATCTTGGCCCCTTCAACGGCATCTATCTGCCCGACGCCATGATCGATCGCATGATTGCCGGCATGGATCGCATGGGCATGGAGTGTCTCGTTCTTTCGCCGCACAGCGCGCTGGCCGGCGACACCCGCGAGGGTAACCGCGAAATGCTCGACGCCGTTCAGCGGTTTCCCGGTCGCATTTACGGGTACTGCACGATAAATCCCAATTTTCCGGCCGACATGGCATCCGAAATGGACGCGTATCTTGGCCGGCCTGGGGTGGCGGGCATCAAGATTCACCCGGCCATGCATGCGTGTCCCGTTACCGACGACCGTTACACGCCCATGTGGGAACGCGCCCATGCCGAACGCCTCTTGGTCCTGTCGCATACGTGGGGAAACGACGGCGGCTGCGGCGCAAGCGACATGCGAAAGATTGCCGAGCGGTATCCGGACGTTCGGTTGCTTCTGGGACATTCCTGTTACGGGGCGTGGCGCGAAGCCATCGCGCTGGCCGCCGAATTTCCAAACGTCTATCTTGAACTTACCGCCGCCTATCATGTTTATGGGCTGATCGAATGGATGTGCCGCGACGCGGGATCGAAAAAGGTCCTTTTCGGCAGCGATTATCCATGGTTCGATCCGATGGCGCCCGTCGGTTGCGTGGCTTTTGCCCGCATCACGCAAGACGAAATGCAGGACATCCTTTACGACAATGCGCGCCGTCTGCTCGACGAGCAATTGAAATAGCCGGGCGCCTATTCCGCCGCCTCGATTTCCTCGTGGAATGCCTTCACATGCGGCGCGCCGGCTTCGGCAAAATGCGTGACGCCCTCGCGTTCGACAATCCCGCAAAAACGCGCGTAGGTCCCGTCCGCCTTGGCCAGCGCGGGGCTGCGCTTGCATTTGAGATACATGATCGGCAAGCGCGCCATTTCGACCCGCTGCCGTATGTCTTCGCGGTCGGCGACCGATTCCGCCTTGTCAAACAACCGCTCCGCCTGTATCACGAATTCATCCGAAAAGAGCACATCGTCGGCCTGCAGTCCCAAATGGATGTGCGTATCCGGCGTGAGGCGTCCGTGCAGCAGATCGAAATACGCCCGGACGTATTGCCCCGCGCGTCCGTAGTATCCGTGCATGAAATCGTTGACGGCCTCTTCGACATCGCATTCGGGATTCCACAACAGTTTCGCAAGCACATAGGCGCGCAACTCCGCGAACTCGCCGCCGCGGCTCTGGTACGCGGCCTGTTCCATGATCCCGATGGACTTGTGGTCGCGGAAAAATTGGATATTCGGCTGAAGCACGCGGAAATTGGGGAACGGCATGACGTAGTGGCTGAAGTTGACGACATAGTCCCAGATGTAAATGTGCGGCGCGATGGCGGCCCAGCCGTTCATGTCTTCGACGAATGTTTTGTTTTCCGGGCATTCCGTAAAGGGATGCGCGAAACAGCATTCGATGCTGCAAAACCGCACCACGACGTTCTCGCGCGGCTTGAGGGTCTTGGGCGGCTTGCGCGTGTAGCTGTAGGCAAGGGTGCCGATGAACTTGTTTGGAAATTCCTCCCTGATGTTGTCGGCCACCTGGTTGACGAACCAGATGATGGGGCCGGACTGGCTGCCTTCCGCGTCCACGATGGCCTGGCACTTGTCGCATTCGCAGGGGTTGCCCCAGTCGTTTTGCGAGACGTCGTAAATGAGATACTCCGGTTTTTCCCGCATGACCTGCCTGATCCGCTCGGTCACAATGCGCAGCACGTCTGGATTCGTCAGGCAGAGTTGGGCGTTTTCGGCCGTTCGCCGGCCGTTCAGAAGGCTGTAGTATTCGGGGTGCGACTCGAAGAATTCCTTCGGCGGCATGAGTGGGTAGAACGTGTGGACCGACCAATAGGCTTCGAGGCCGCCGGGCTGTTCACGCCACGTCATGGCGCCGTTGATGCGGTTGTGCGCGGCCCATACCGGATCGAAGGCCTCGAAATAGAAATCGTTGCGCACGCGCACGCCGGGTTTTTCGGCATGGTTCAGACAATAGAAGGCGTAACGATCCCGTTTCGGCGCAACGGTTACTTTCGGTGTGTAGAAGCGCACGCCCAGTTCCCGTTCCAGGAACGACATGACGCCATACATCGCGCCGCGCGCCCCGCCGCCGTCAATGCGGATATTCGGTCCGTCGTTGACATAGACAAATGCCTCGTCGGACATGTCGCCGGACGTGTGGGCGCCGATGGCGATGGCCTTTTCCGGCGTGGACGCGTTGCCGGCGACGATGGGGAGATCGGCGCCGCCCACTTCCTTGATCCAATGCCGAAGTTCATCGGCGGCCCATCGTACCCCTTCGGAAGCATCCATCGGGATGACGATGGCGTAGTCCGTCTTGCCATCGGCGAACAATACCTGTTCGATCCGCTTGCCCACGGTAAAAGGAATTTCCATGATCCGTTCGATGCCTCCCGCCATGGCGGCCTTGATTCGCAGCATGTACTCGCGGTAGGACGCCGTTGCGACAGGCAACGTCATCTCTTCCTTGCGGTTCCAGCCGCCGCTCCACACGATTTTTTCGGGCGCCTGCATGTCCCAACAATCGAGCGTTGCATCCTGAATGAGCGAACCGATTAGATCCCGCGAACGTTTCATGCGTAGGACCGGTGCGCCCGTCGCATCGGAGGTGACGCCGAACAGATCGAGTCGAGCCATCGCCGCCGGATCCGTCGCGGGCAGCAACCGGCAGACAAATTCCCAGCGGTTGCCGTATTGATCGATCTTGATCAGAAGCCGGTTCCGGCCCTGTTTGAGGGCGACGCCAATCATGTCCGCGCCGGCCTTGAGTCCGCGCGGCCCCGGCTTGTCCCATATCTCCTCGCCGTTCAGCCAGACGCGGCAACCGTCGTTGGCGCCAAGCGACAGCACGGCCGGCTGGACCGTTTCCGCCTCGAACTCACAATAGGCATAGGCGACGATGTTTGCATCGGGCGACAATGCCGCCACGAGATCCACAATGTCCTCTGGCGCATCATGCCGCGTCCATGTGCGCGAACCGTCCGGGCCTGTTTCAACTTGGTCCGGAGCCGGCTTGGCCTCTGCCTCGCCGCCGTGCGCTGCCAGAAAATCGGTGTACATGCCCGAACGGCGGACCGCTCCCGCGTCCGTGTCGCCGCCCACCAGCGAAGGAAAGGGACCGCACAACAGCCATTCGCGAAAGCATTGTCCCGAAGGCTCGCCCTTGTATACGGGCGTTTGGCCAAAAGCCGGAGACCATGCGGCGCATACGCCCAGCAGGACGGCAAGCAATGTTTTCATCTGCGTTCTCCTCATGCGAGTGTTGTTTGTGCTGCGATGGACGAAATGGACGAGACGGATCGTATGGACCTCTTGTCGGTCAAAGCGTGTGAATTGATTCGAACAGCCGAAAGTGTAACGCCGAATTCCGATTCGGCCAATCCCCCAATGCCCGTGCCGAATCGGAATTCGGCGCTACGGGCCATTGTGCTGAACTTGTTCGCACGTTCCGGGAGGTCGCTTCGTTGTCCATTTCGTCTATATCGTCCATTGTCCATTCACGACCCCGCGTTTCCGTTCACGGCCTTTGGATTATATCCCGACCGCCCGGCAACGTCACAACGGCAAAAAATCAAGGATATACAAGACGGTGGATACGGTAAACAGGCTGAGAAGAAAAGTCCAGGACACGACGCTTGCGAGAAAGCGGGGCGCCACGTCGAACTGAACACCGTAGGCGGCCATGCCGATGGCCACGGGACCGCCCATTTGCACGATGAAGGCTTTGGCGGCGACGCCTTCCATGCCGGTGAGGATGGCGAAGATCGCGGCGGCCGCCGGTCCGCCAATCAGGCGCACGCCCGACGACACGAACACAGGGACGCTGGTTTCCAGGCGCGTGGCGGCGAGTTGCGCCCCCAGGATGATGAGTTGAACGGGAATTGCGGCGCCGGCGGTCAGGCTGATGGCGCGTTCGACGGCTTCGGGAAAACGCCAGCCGGTCTTCTGAAACACAAGCGCCAAAATGAACGCGTACATCATGGGAAATCGAAACACGCGGCGCAACGCTTCGCCCACGCCATGGTGCGCGCGCTGGGCGAAGTAGATTCCGAGGCTGTTTTGCAGGAAACTGCCGATGACCATGACGACAATCGCGAAGGCCAGTCCTTCCTGGCCGAACGCAAACAAACAGACCGGAAGCCCGAAATTCCCCAGGTTGGGAAACATCGTCATCAGAAACGCGCCGCGCTCGTGGCTGCCGATGCGTAGGAGGCGTGCGAGAACCGTCAACAGCAACGTCATGGCGACGAGGACCAACACGGATGCGGCGGCAATGCGTCCGAACAAGGCCCATTCGATGGGCTTCCGCGAAATGCCGTCGAACACGAGCGCGGGAATCAGCATGTAGATGTTGAGTGACGATAATGTCTTGACGTCGAGGTGCAGGCGCTTGCGGATGAAAAAAGCCACGGCGGCCACAAAGAACACCGGGGTTACGGCAGACAGGATTTCCCGCATCAAGACGCCGGATCGCCGTCCGATCCCGCCACGGACAGGTTATTCTTGCCGAGCGCCTTGGCCCGGTACATGGCGTCGTCCGCGGTGCGAATAAAATCCTTGACGCTTGTTCCGGGGCGATATTCGGCGATGCCGATGCTGAGCGAGGTGCCATGGACCTCGTTTTCCTGGTATTCGGCGCGCAATCGCTCGGCAATCTGGGTGGCGGCTTCGGCGGTTGCATTGGAGGCAATGATGGCGAATTCGTCGCCGCCGCATCGGAACCCGCTGTCGGTATTGGCGCGTATGTTCTTCCGAATGAGACGTCCAAGCGTCTTCAATACGCGGTCGCCCGCTTGATGGCCGAGGGTGTCGTTGCACTTCTTGAAATTGTCCACATCAATGGAAATCATGGTGAGGGGGGCGGCGCCGCTCTTGGCGCGCGAAACGGCGACATCGAGTTCGGTGTTGAACGCCCGCCGGTTGAACAGGCCGGTCAGCGAATCCACCTGGGCGACTTCGACGAGACGCTGTTCGAGGTTTCGCCGTTCGGTTGTGTCCTTGAAGGTCAGGCACACGAGATGCTCGCGCATGACGTTGATGAACGTGAGGCTGACATCCATGAAAACCTTGCGGCCGTCCTGGCCGATCAGGGCCACGTCGCTCAAGGTGCCTTGGCCGTTCTGAGCGCATAGCATCAGGCCGGCATCGAAACGGGCGCGTTCCGATTCGTCCACGAAATTCAGGACGGATTTGCCGGTGAATGCGTCCTCGGATCCGCCCATGAGCCGGCAAAACGCGCCGTTGACCGATGCGATAATACGGCTGGGTTCGTCGAGAATGGCCATCCCGTCCGTATTGTTTTCGAAAAGGCTGCGGTATTTGCTCTCGGCGATAATTTCGGATTCGCGAAGATCCCGTTCGCGAAAGACGCGGAGCAGTTTCGCCTCGAGTTCGCCCTGCTGGAACGGCTTGGCGAGGAAATCCGTGGCCCCGGCGCGGATGACCTTCACAAAGGGGAAATCGTCCGTCTGGCCCGTGATTGCGACGATGTCAATGTACGGCCACTTTTTGTTCACGGCCGCGATAAGGTCTATTCCGTTCAAGCCGGGCATGACCATGTCCGCGATAAGTACGTCAGGCGCTTCGCGTTCGCACGCTTCCATGGCGGCATCGCCGTCCTGAACCACGACGGTTTCGCACTTGAAAAGCATCTTGATCAACTTTTCAAGCACCCGGACCACCGTCGGCTCGTCGTCGGCAATCAAAATTTTACGCCGCGAATGATCCTGATTGTCGGTGCGATGGTTCACCGAGGTCCACCATCGGGACACCGCAGCGTAATGGTCGCGAATCACGCATTCCGCGAGGGGATTGTCGCTTCCGCTTTGTTTACAACAGGGTTCCATCCACCTCTTCCCAACAACTTCCCATGGGAAGTATAGCCAAGTATGCCGGTCGCCGTCAAATGGCTGGTAGGACAATTTTTCGTTGTCTCGTCCTGCCCGTTCGCGGTATAGTTGCGCCTTTACAGGGAAATGGGTGTTCGATAATGGATCGGAAGAAATCGCCTGAAATGACGGATGACGCGGGAATGATGAACTGGCTGTTCGGCGGCGCGGGATTCGAATGGTTCAAGAGCCTAGTTATCGCGGTGGGGTTGGCGCTGATCATACGTTGGATCGTCGCCGAACCGTTTCGGATACCGTCGAGTTCGATGGAGCCGACGCTGCATGGCGATCCTCGAATTATGCGCGGCGACCGTGTGTTCGTCAATAAACTTGTTTACGGCACGCGGTTTCCGTTGAACGGCGTCCGCATCCCGTTCACCAAAACCCGGATTCATTACGCCGACAATCGTATCTGGCGCAACCAGGCCCCGAAACGCTGGGACATCGTTGTGTTCAAGTCCGTCGAACCCGGCGCGATTCACACGACGCTTGTCAAGCGTGTGGTGGGAATGCCCGGCGAGCGGATTCATATCCAGGGCGGCAAAGTGTTTGCCGACGGAAAACCACTCGAACTGCCGCCGGACATGCCGCCGGTACACTACACGGCGCCATGGGGCAACTGTTATGGCGTCGCGACGGACGACGCCCATTCGCTTGTGCCGCCGGACCATTACCTGCTGCTGGGCGACAACAGCGCGCAAAGCCGTGACGGGCGTTTTTTTGGATGGGTTCCCAACGAACGGATTCTCGGGCGTGTTTCCTGCATTTGGTGGCCGATTCCGCGCTGGCGCGATTTCACCGGTTTTTCGGACACGGGATGGTGGCGTATCGTGGTGGGATTCACGAGCCTCCTGCTGGTTTACCGTATTTTCTTAGGGCGATCCTGGTCGGTACATGTGGCTCGGGGCAAAGGCGTGTTTGGCGTGGACCATTTTTTGATCAATCGTTGGGCCTACGGCATACCCGTTCCATTCACGCGATATCGCATTCGCAAGGGCCGCATGCCGAAACGCGGCGAACGGGTGCTGTATCGCACGGGAAAACCGGTGGCGGGATCGCCGGACATGGCGCTTGGATATGTCGCCGGATTGCCGGGAGAACGGGTGCTGATTGAGGACGGTCGCCTGGTTGTCAATGGGCAACCGGTTGAAATACAAGGACTTGTGCTTGAAGAGATCGAAGTTTCCGGGCCTTATGCACGGTCCAAGGCAAAAGAACATTCGGTTGTTCCTGAGGATTGCGTTTTTATCCTGACGGCAGATGGTAATCCGCAGGAACCGTGGGACGGACGGAGGCTGGGATGGACGCCGCATGCCCAACTGGTCGGTCGTGCCGTCGCCATCTGGTGGCCACCCCAACGCTGGCGCCGCTTGCGCTGAACACGTTGGGAAAAACGAATCAGCCTGCCGACATTCCGTGAAACACGGTGTTATTCCGCCTGCTATTGGGCTACGGCTCGCATGTTGAACCGCCGAATTCCCCAAAAACCCGCAACCAGCAGCATGATCGCCAACGGCCATGCCTCGATTGGTAGACTGGCGCGCTTGTAGGTTTCGCCATAGGCAAAATAACCGTTGACCTCGCCGGCCAGTGGACTGTTATCGTCGTTGGCCCTGATGGAATCATTGTCGTTCACGGCCAACCCGACGGTTCCGCCTCCCGCGCCCAAGCTTACCGAGACAATATAGACGGACCCGTCCTTGGCGGCATTGACGTCTTCAATCGAGGCTTCGAGTTCGCCGCCGGTAATGATGAGACTAAAATCGGACACGTCCACACCATGGACCGGTTCGCTGAATGTTACCTCAAAATCAACCGAATCGAAGCCAGCCGTTTTCGCCGGCGACGCCGTCAGACATTTGACGGTCAATACCTTGGGCAGATCGAGCCAGTCCCCGTAATAGGTATCCACGGCAAACCGCGCGAAAACCTTGTACCCTTCCTTGTGCAGGTGAATATTCGCGCCACCCTTGGCGGCGATGTCCTTGGCCCATTTGGGATCGTTCATTGCCTTGCCGAAATCGTACAGGATGGCGATTGCCGGGCCCGGATAGTTCAGATCGCCGCCGGTCCAGGGTTCATAATCGGGATAATTTCCCGGCAGCGACACGGTTCCCTTGGTGCCGGGGGTTCCCCGAGGGCCGTAATACTGTTCTTCCGGCGGGGTGGTCTGCCTCCGTTCCTCGTTGGGCGCCTGGCTGATCAATTCGAAATCGCACGGATACCCGAACCACCATTGCATCAGCCCGAACGTGTTGAGAAAGTAACAGCGATGGGCGTATTGCGGCTTGGCCATAATCAGATTCATCAATTCGAGTTTGATGTGGCCGCCGTTGGCCATGGCGGTGTTCGCGGTGAGCGGGTCGGCGCCCCCCACGCCTTCATCCATGTAATCGTAATCGGTAAGCACGACGCGTACATCGGGCCGGCTATCCAAAGTATATTCGACGATAATGCGCAACTGATCGAGGATGGCGTAGGCGAACGCATATTCCGCCTTGGATTCTGTTCCCCATGTTTCCTTCCAGCCGTGGTCGAAGCGGACGCCGTGGACCGTCACGGAGGGGCTTGTCCCTCCATTCAAGCCGGAACCGTTGGCGGTCATCAGCGGTACGGCCGTGTTCGCGAAAACGCCCTTGAACGTGCAGAAATAGGTTGGCAGGCCGCGCGCATCCTCGACTTCGATGTTGCCGGCCCCGATGGCGGGCAGCGCTTCGAGGGCGCTCTGGACCTCGGCGGACGAAGCGCCGAGTGGGAGGGGGGCGGTCGTCTGGCCCTGGAAGGTCAGGGTAAAGGAACCGCCTTCCGGCCCGCCGCGAAACACGATCGTCTGCCATTCGAAGGGCGTATAGGCGATGAACGCCTCGAAATTGCCCCGGATATAATCGTTGCCGCCAAGGCCCAAATGCACGATGTCAATTGTCGGATAGGCCATCAGGGTCCTGCGGATCCATTCCAGTTTGCCGATCATGCCGAAAGGCGTGGCCGTGGGTTCGTTGGTGGACCACTGGGTAATCATCGAACCGGCCACGGCGGTGTCGCCGATATCCGTCCAGCGTTCGCGTCCCGTTTCGGGCAGGATATCCCGAAAAGCGCTGCCCCGATCGTAGGTCCAGAACACAAACCCCGACGCCATGAACCAAGGCCAACTGTCGCCCACCAGCAAAATGCGCGGAAACGTTTCTTCTGCTTTTCCCGCTTCGGCTGCTTTCGCCGTGAATGCCATCCCGATGATGAGCAAGAAAAGCAACCCCCACGCCAATCCACGAAGCGTTGCGTCATGCATGGCTTGTTGTCCTTGTTTGCATCCCGTGTCCGGACGTTGTGTTCCTGCCGAGAAGCCCTTCACCAGCACAAATCCCTTTTGTCCCCATTATTACCTTAGGCCCGCCGGGTGTCAAATTCACGAAATGTCGGCGTATACGTCAGGAGTAGCGGGCATTGGGGTGAAAACTGACCACCGCGGCGGTTGTGCCTGTCGGAATGAATTCACCCGCATCGGTAATGTTTACGCCGGACAGATTCGCGGCATCGAGCAAGTCGAATATGACGCGGTTCATGCCAATGTCGGCCATGCCGGGATACCCCGGCGACCAGCGCGTGCCGGCATCGTCGCCGGCGCCCATGATTGTGCGCATGAGACTGTGCAGATATACGGCCATGTCCTCCGCGACGCGGTCGGAAAGTCCCTGCAGAAACAACGCGGATTCGGAATCGCCTGCGGACTTGAATGCGGCGATTTGGTTTTCGACGGCAGGACCACCCGTGCCGATTTGCACGCCGACGGCGCTGTATTCGCCGGAACTTTTCGGCAGGAAGTACTGTGCGCCGCACACCACGTCGTTGCGATCCGAACCGATCACGGTCGTGAAATGGAATCGGGCAATTTCATGCGACAAGTCGGCGGGATCGTAAAGCATGATGTTTTCGCCTTCCGACTGGCACGGATAAATGCCCATGACGCCTTGCGGCACAATCCATCCGTGCTGGTCGCAATCGGCGACCCATTGCACGAACAATCGTTCCAGTTCCGCTGGATCGGTGTTTTGCCGCTTCCAGAGCGCCGTGCCGCCGAAACGCCAATTGAGCAGAAACAGCGTGCGCGTGTCAATACGCTCCGCGAAATCCCGCATGCGCATCTCGACGCGTCGCCTTGCGCATTCGGCCTCGTGCGCGGGATTCCATCGCGACGCGCCGGCCTGTTCGAATGAGACCGTCCGGCGTGGAAGCGTCGCGAGCAGCCGGGCCTCCTCGCGGGCCATTTCTTCGGCGCGTTCCAGTTTCGACAACAACATGCGCCGGTTCTTCTCGAAGATCGGTCTTGGATCGCTTGCCGACATCAATGCGTTCATGACATTCACGCCGTCCATCGCGGTGCGGCAGTAGAACACGTTGCCGCGCATGTTTTCGGGATTGTCCTCGCCCGCCATCGCCACATACGCCGCGTGCCGTTCGTTCACGGGCGCGCCGCCAATCAGGATGGGCGTGTCTTCGAGTCCCTGCTCGCGCATCATTTTCGATACCGTGATCATGTGGTTCGACGTTTGCACGAGCAGCGCTGACATGCCGATGGCGTCGGCGTGATGTTCCCGGGCGGCGTCCATGAACTGCTGCAGCGGCGTCATTGCACCGAGATCGATTACACGATAGCCGTAGTTTTCCAGGAGCGTCTTGGCTAGGTCCTTGCCGATGCTATGCACATCCTGGTACACGGTGCCGAGGACGACCGTGCCTTTGTGGCGAATGCCGTCCAGCGTCTCCGAGCCCGATGTGCAGTGCATGTATTGCTCCAAAAAACGCATGACCTGTTGCATGACGTCCGCCGATTTCAGCAGGTGCGGCAACGACACCTCGCCGCGCGCGAACCCGTCGCCGAGTTCCTTCATCGCCGCCATCAGATAGTCGTTGATAAAATCGAGCGGGGCGTGAAGGTCCACCGCCTGCGCGGCCTGCAACACGATACGGTCGCTATACGCATAGACATGGCCATTTTTTTCAAAAGAGCCGTTCTCGCGCTCCTTGAATCCGTCCTTGATCTTCTCGCAGATCGCCTGTTCGATCGGGAGGTCGTCATACGAAGATCGCGCGGCGGCGCTGTCGCCTTTCTTCTCCCGCGCGATTCGTTCAAGTTCCGCGAAGGCGTCCATGTCGTGTTCGAGAATGACGCGGCGGCCGAGATCGCGGTGATCCGGGTCGAGATCGGCGGCGAACACGTAATGGTTCGGGTTGACGATGGCCGCATCGAGACCGCGCTTGCGCGCCTCATCGAGAAAAACGGATGTCAGCACCATGCGCATGTAGGGTTTCGAGGCAAGCCCCGTCGTCAGATTTCCGACGCCGAGCGTGGTTTGAATGCCCGGCACGAGTTCCTTGATGCGCCGGACGGCCTCCAGGGTTTCGACGGCGAAATTCATGCCCGGCGACGATTCGGATCCGATTGGAAACACGTTGGCGTCAATGAACAGTTGATCCGGGCCGACGCCGTGCCTTGCGGCGGCTTCGACGATTTGCAACGCCAGCGCGACTTTCTCGTCCGCCGTGGCGCCGGGGCCTTTCGGGCCGGTACACAGGCCGATATAGACGGGATGGTGGAATGTTGTCGCGCGAAGCACCGCGTCCGCCTTCGACAATCCGGGTTCGACGTCTTCCATCGAAATCGAGTTGAGAATGGGACGTCCCGGATACACCTTCGCGCCTTCGATCAGCGCATCCACGGCGAACGAGTCCAAACACATCGCGCCGGGAAAATCCGTCGTTTGCACGTGGATGACTTCCTTGAGCGTCTCGGTCGTATCCACGGTGTTTGAGTCCATGCACACGTCAATGACGTCGAGTCCCAGTTGCCGAACCTGTTCATTGACCACGTCCTCAAGCGCATCATGGTCAATGGGACCGCCGCTTTCGACCGCATCGCGCACTTTCTTCGAGCCGCGCACGTTCAACCGTTCGCCGAAGCGTATCAGCGTCCGGCTGCTGTCGAGCAGGATCGCGCGCTGCGGTCCGGATACGTACAGGCCCGGTTCGGGCGTTCGGACGGCCGGTGTCGCTCCGCGTAGCATGTCCGCGACGGCGCGAATATGCGCCGGCGTCGTTCCGCAGCATCCGCCGACGATGCGCACGCCGTACTCGGCCACGAACGTGTGCAGAATCCGCGCGAATTCCGCCGGTTCGAAGCGGTAGATGGTCCTGCCCGCTTCGGCGATGGGCAAACCGGCGTTTGGAACCACCGAAATCGGCAGGCGCGAAAACCGCGCCAGTTTCTCGACCGTCGGCAGCATGAGATCGGGTCCGATGCTGCAATTGATGCCGAACGCGTCTATCCCGATGCCCTCGATGGTGACGAGCGCCGCATGGATGTCCGTGTTGAAAATCTGCATTTTCGAAAAACGGTCCACGGTGACCTGGCACACAATCGGCAGCGTGCGTCCGGATTCCGTCATGGCTTGTTTGCCGCCAAACACCGCCGCCTTCAATTCGAGGATGTCTTGCTGGGTCTCGTAGAGCAACGCATCCGCGCCGCCGTCAATGAGTCCTCGCGCCTGCCGCCGGAAATTCTCCGCGATGGCGTCGAAGGTGGAAGTCTTTAGTTCGGCCCGGGTGCTCGAAAGGACTCGGTTCGAGGGGCCGATGGAACCCATGACGAACAGGGGCCGTCCGTCGTATTCCGGATCGCGCCGGTGGATCTCGCGCGCCTCGCAGGCCAATTCCGCGCCGCGCCGGCTCAGCCAATAGGCCCAATCCTCATGGGACATCGCGGGCAAGTCAATGTCATGCGGCAAGGGTGCGAAGCGCGAAGTGTCGATCGCGCGGAAATCGTATTCCGACAACCGAAACGGCGACGCGCCGAACGTGTTCGTTTCGACGGCATGCGCGCCTGCGCGATAGTACGCCAGATGGATGTCACGCACGGCTTCCGGACGCGAAAACACCAGCATGTCCGACAACATGCGGTAGTCCGCGCCGCCGAAATCCGCATCGCCCAAATCCAGCCCCTGGATCAGGGTGCCCATCGCGCCATCGAGCAGGATGAGGCGCTCGCGTAGCATTGCCGAGAAATCCACGGCGTTCTCCGACAGTAAAACCGAAACGCAGTCCATTTCCGGCGATTGCCCCCGGAAGGCGATCTTCCGTACCGGCAATCGCGGGGGCGTTTCGAACGATTACATTATATGGTTGCGGCGTACCCGGCGATCAGGTCGCCGATTTTTGTGGTGGACAATCCGGCCTGCTGGATTTCCTTTACCGAAAGGCCGGGCAGCACCCTGGATTCGAGGAATTTCACGCAGGCCCTTTCGATGCAGTCCGCGGCCTTGTCCTCGCCGAGGTGCGCCATCATCATCTGGCCCGCGAAAATGCACGCGAGCGGATTGATCACGTTCATGCCGGTATATTTCGGCGCGCTCCCGCCGATCGGCTCGAACATCGAGACGCCTTCAGGATTGATGTTCCCGCCCGCGGCGATGCCCATGCCGCCCTGAATCATCGCGCCAAGGTCCGTGATGATGTCGCCGAACATGTTGCCCGTCACGATCACGTCGAACCATTCAGGGTTTTTCACCATCCACATTGTCGTCGCGTCCACATGCGCGTATTCGCGCTTGATGTCTGGGAATTCGCGATCGCCCATTTCATGGAACGCACGCTCCCACAGGTCGAAAACATAGGTCAACACATTGGTCTTTCCGCACAGCGTGAGCGTTTTCGCCTTGTTGCGTTTGCGCGCGGTCTCGAAGGCGTAGCGCAGGCACCGGTCCACGCCGTTGCGCGTGTAGACCATTTCCTGCACGGCCACTTCATAGGGCGTGCCCTTGCGCATGACGCCGCCGAGGCCGGTGTACATGTCTTCCGAATTCTCGCGCACCACGACGAAATCTATGTCTTCCGGCCCCTTGTTTTTGATGGGGGTTTCCACCGTCGGATACAGTTTGACCGGCCGCAAATTGATGTACTGGTCCAATTCGAACCGCACCCGGAGCAGAATGCCCTTTTCAAGAATGCCCGGTTTCACGTCCGGGTGGCCTATCGCGCCCAGGAATATCGCGTGATATTGTTTCAACTCTTCCGTTGCCGAATCCGGCAGCACCTCGCCGGTCCGCAAATACCGGTCGCCCCCGAAATCGTACTCCGTCGTGTCGAACGAAAATCCGCAACGCTGGGCCGCAGCCTGAGCGACTTTCACGCCTTCCCGGAGCACTTCCGGTCCTGTCCCGTCTCCCGGAATCAATGCAATATTATATTTTGCCATTCTCGAAGCCTCTCTCGATTGTTTGCATTCTTTTCGGTTGAATGGCGAATGGTATCACCAAGACGGGAAGCCATTCTACTTTTCATTTTTCGATCGATCGCGTCGTTGTTGGTTTGTTTCAATTGCGATTCGGATCGTCAGCGCCGCCAGTCGAGCAGGCACTCGATCGCGTCCGGCGCGAACACGGGTATGCCCAGCGCTTCCTGCACGCGTTTTCGTTCCGCGAACGAATCGTCAATAAAGATGGCCTTCTTTTCCGCGATATGGGCGCTTTTGTCTGCCAGGGCGCCGACCGGCACGATGCTGTCGAAGAGGCCGGCGAGCCGGTATTGCCCAAGTGTCGCGCCGAGATCGCCCGCGTGCCGGGAGACCAGATGGACGCGAATCCCCCGGTTGCGGCACTGAAAGATGAACGCCGCCAAGAGGGCATTGACCTCGCCGTCAATGATGAGCGTATCGTCGAGATCAATATAGACGTCGTCGTATTCGATCGGCGCGAGAAACCGGTTGCACAAGGCGCGATCCATTTCGATGGGAAACGCATTGCACGCAATTTCGACGTCGAGGTCCAGGCGGTCGTACACGGCGAGCAATGGCAGATTCACGCCGAGATTGCGGTACAGTCCCATCCCGCCGCTTACGCGCGGGGCCGCCTCGAGCAATGCCAATTCCCCGGCGGCGTCCCGTTTCGCCTGAAAAAACCACGGACCCCGGAATGACAGGGCGCCGTGAATGCGCTCCGCCCATTCCCGGAATATCGGGTCGGACACGGGCCGCGTATCCACGCTGATGCCGCCTTGTGTCCGCAGGCGTTCGCGGGCGCCGGCGAAACGCAACGCGCCGTGCCGGTCCGTGAAGCAATCAACCGTATATTCCGCGCCCGGCAGATATTCAAGGATGATCGACGAGGGATCGCGGCCGAGCGCCGCGTCGAGCGCGGCACGCGACTCGATGCGCATCGCTCCCTGCGCGCCTTGGCCCGCGTCGGGCTTCACGAAGACCGGATACGGCAAATCCCGTTCGTTTTGTTCCCAAAGTCGCGGCACGCGCACGACGCCGGACAGCCGTTTGTAGGCAGCCCTTTTGCTTCGGCACACGGCGCATGTTTCCAGCGGCGATCCTATCACCGGACACGCCAGTTTGCCCTCCGATTCCGCAAGCCGCAACACGACGCTGTCGTGCGCCGGAAAGAGGAGATCGATCCGCCGATCAAGGACAATCCGGTTCAACGCTTCGACAAAATCCGGCGCGTCCACAAAGGGGAGGCCGCCCACATATTCGCGAAAGACCAGCGGGCCGTGGCTTGAAGCGACGCTCGACGCGCCCACGAGCGACACGTGCGCCGAAAAGCACAGGGCGCGGTGGATTTCGAGGCCTATCTCGGATCCGCAGGGAAACACCAGCACCCGCGTCTTTTCGCGCAACGACTCGCCCACGAATCGCCTCCTTATGCCAAACGGCGGCATTTTACGCTATCGCTTCTGTCCGATGCGACTGCCCCGTCTTTTATTGTTCTCCGGCCACCGAAAATTTTTTTGGGGCTGTCGCTTCGCCCCTGCTCAAATGACCGCATAAGAACTCAGCGTAAAGACGCGAAAGACGCAAAGAAACGCGAAAAGTCCTTTTCTTCAATTTTCAACTGCGTATAAGAATCAATCTCAGGCAACGAGATCTTGTGTTGAAATTGAAAATGGCCGCTATGTAGCGCCGATTTCCCAATCGGCATGTCGTGTTTCAGCAAGCCGATTTGGAAATCGGCGTTACATTCCGAGATCTTCACGACACCGAGAAGACGGTACTCTCAAGATCATGGAACTTCATTTTTTCTGCAAGTTACCCCAGACTTTATAGAAACCGGACTTTAAAGGACTGATTCGAGTTTGGAATTGCGTGGCCCCAACACCCATGCCCTGTTTTTCATCTGCGTGCATCGGCGTCATCTGTGGAGAATCATACGATCCACAGATGACGCAGATACACGCAGATATCGAAAAGATGAAGGGGGGAAAGAGATGAAAATGGAACCCCTTGCGGCATTGCGGCGTGTATGTGATGATTCCATCGGGCGTCGCGGTTCGGGCGGGTCAACGGGCTGAAACCCGCGCTACAAACACGTTGTCTTGGCGCAAGTAATTTTTTGGGCAACGATGACTTCAAGCATGGCGTTTCCCGCGAACACACGACGCTTTACGCCTTTATTCCTTCGTGGTCCGAATTGTTCCGGACGGCCACGCCATCAGGACATCCCTCCGAAACAGCCGGGGGGCGGCGGTTCCTCGCCTTCACCCTCACCTTCGCCTTCACCCTCGCCTTCACCCTCGCCTTCGCCTTCGCCCTCGCCTTCGCCTTCTCCTTCACCTTCCCCTTCGCCTTCGCCCTCGCCTTCGCCCTCGCCTTCGCCCTCGCCTTCTCCTTCTCCTTCACCTTCACCTTCGCCCTCGCCTTCTCCTTCTCCTTCACCTTCACCTTCGCCTTCGCCTTCGCCTTCCCCTTCCCCTTCGCCCTCACCTTCCCCCTCGCCCTCGCCTTCGCCCTCGCCTTCGCCCTCACCTTCGCCGGAGGTGATGGTAATTTCAACTGAGTTGGTGGTCCCGAAAGTGTCGCCGGAAAGCTCACACGCGTACACGCCGACATCGTCCACCGTTACCGAGTCCACACGATAGGTGTCCATCGTAGCATCCAGGATTACCGTGCCGTCCTTCATCCACTGGTAAGTCACATTCCCGTTCAATTCCGAGGCCGACACCTTCAATGTCATCGGTTCATTCGCACCATATGCAGTGGCCCCTCCCGTATCGATCGCCAGTTCCACCGGCGTCAGGCACCATATATCATTATAGAAATAGTTCTCATAGTTACCACCCATAATCCAGAGCTTTCCATCGAAGACCACTTCGGATTGGCCTACGCGATGGCCCCATGGTGCATCAGGCATTCTTTTCCACGTAATACCGTCTGGCGAGCTCCATATCTCTTTTAGATAGACCGTACTACTAGCTGGGCCCGCATACAAAAAATAAGACTCGTTGAGATCCCACATGCAATCGTCAAACACGATGTCACATTTCTTGCTTCCTGTTTCTCTCTTCTCCGTCCAAACAATCCCATCGCTCGAACACCAAGCGTCCCCGAAGGAAGTACCATTCATGAGCCAAAGCTTCTCTTGAAAGATCGTTATTGTGGTACCGCGTGGCGCCCAAGCTGCATGCTCTAACAGTTGTGTCCAATTTACCCCATCTACCGAGCTCCATACATCATTGAGATAAGACGCACCAGACGAAAGATCCCGGCCGCCTAATACAAACAGTTTGTCTTGTAGAACAGCTATACCATACGCGTCGCGAATTCCCCACGGAGCTACGGACGTGACCTCTGTCCAAGTGATCCCATCAGCTGAATGCCACACATCGTTTGGCATTTTGCCAATTATCCATATCTCATCTTTGAAGACAAGTGGATGGACGTTAGCGCGAACAGGCCACGGTGCGTCTTCTATTACTTGAGTCCACTCTGTACCTTCCGAGGTTACCCAGACGTCGTTACAGGCGTTCTCCAACTGTCGACCGGACAGTCCGCCAAACATCCACATTGAGTCGTTATAGGCCACGGTACGGTGACCAGATCGTCCCACCCACGAAGCGCTCTCGCTTACGCACGCCCAGAAATAACCACGACCAGGATCGGGGATGACCTCCTGTGTATGTCCATCCGGGACGACTCCCATCAGCAACACGAGCGCCAAGGTACTCTCAAGCACGAAGGAGTATATGTAAGTATGAAGCCCAAAGCTTTTGTTCATTGTTCTTATCTCTACGGATAAATCGAGTACGGATCTGGACTATTGCTGCCCGTTCCGTGGGCCTTCTCGAGCAAGTATGGTACGCCCTTCACAATCACCGTGCCACGCGCCTTGAGATTTCCGTCTTCATCAATCATAGAGACAACATCGCCGTCGTGATTCTTGACGATGAATGCGGTTCCCGATTCCGGCATGGCGAGATTCTCTACTTCGTCATCCACTTCACCGGCGAGAAACATTTCGCCGTCCGGTTCGACGACGGCTTTCTTCGTACCATTGTGATCCTTGACGATGAAGGAATTGGACAGGCCTATACTGTCCCATGATGTAGGGTTCTCGTTCAGCGGCCCTTTCATGATAATTACGTTGCCGTTGTTGACGAACCGGACAAGTTCGTTGCCGTCGTGATCCTTGACGGAAAATGCCGTGCCGAAATAGTTCTGGATAGCCTCGCGCACGCCATAATAGGCCGGTTTGGGATGGTAATTCCCGCTCATCGTACATAGCGGCGGCGAGTTGGTGACGACCTCGATTTCCGCGCCCAGGATGTCAGCATTGCAGGCTTCCTGATTGCGCTCTTCCGGGTCGGGATTCGCGGGATCCGAATACTCGCTGGGATACCAGGGCCACGCCGCCGGATCGCGCAGATTTAACCAAGAATACCTGTCTATGATTCCCCAGAGACTCACGCTGTATAGCTTCGGGACCGCAAGAGCGGCATTCAGAATCCCTTTGTATACGCGCCCCTGCCACTCTTGGCGTCGATCGATGCGTGCGGAGAGTGCGTCCCAAGGCGCGCTGAGTTGTCGTACATACATCATATTGTAGCGTTCAGGGTTCAGAACCCATTCTTCCAGTTCGTCATTCCAAACATATACGTTGTTCGGAATCCCCATCCGTATATCCATTTGGTCGATGACCACACAGGATACGCCCTCGGCCATGATGGACAGGCTGTCAACGATGCCGCGGAGTTGACGCGGATTGAGCCTGAGACCATCCTCGCCGTTTGCGTCAGCCGCGAGACACGCCCATGTGGGAGGAAACATCTCGACGCCGATGCCGCTGATAGGTGCGCCGGAGGCGAGGAGCAGTTTCTTCAAGGCCTTCACATTCTCGAACTTCTGGTTGACGACATTGCCTTCGGTTGCGAAGATGCAGCCATAATCGATGTAGAGAAGCAGGGCATCGGCATCATGCGCTCTTACGCGCTTGAACGTTTCCACCAAGAAAACATCCGAAATATCCTTCGCCCGGCTGTGCTCGTTGTCCGTAATCGTGTGCCACAGCCAATAACGGCTCTGGAAGGTCTTGCAGGCCGTGTCGTTTTCGGCACATGGGGTTTCGGTGTGCGGTTTCATCGCGGGATACTCGCACTTGATGAGATTCTTGATCGTATAGAGGATGGCGTTCGCTTCGTGCGTGGCGGCTGTGGTGTCCGCCTGGGCGCGTTCCACATGGATCGCGTTTCCCGTGCGGCTTTCGATGAGCACGATCTCCTCGTCGACAAGAGCCAGGACATCTACATAGACGTTGGTATTGCCAATGGTGGCATACTGCTGGGGAAACTGTGCGCCAAGTATCGCGCCGTTCAATGCCTCCGCACCATATGACAGCACCCAGTCTTCATCTGTATCGGAGACGGAACTGGCCAGTTTGACCGGCGGCACGTTGTCCCTAACCGCTTCGCCGGCCACGCTCCATCGCGTCAACGTTTCCGATGAGGCATACTGGTCCACCATCGTGTCAATGAACTCGAAAAGCAGGTTGGCCAGCAACGCGGGAGCCTCTTCGAGTTCTTCGAGATTAACGGGATTCTCCTCGGGGTAAGGCGAAAGTCTGGTATACACCACCCATGGCGGCAACAAGCCCAGAAGCGTTTGGCCGGCGCCTTTCATCCCGTTGGGAACGTCGAAGTCGATGAGCACCTCATCTGAATAGCCAAAATATGGCGTAGCGCCTTTACGGCGAAATGGTGTTGGAACTTCCAGTTCCGTACACGTGCCGCCGTAATTGAAATCGAAGGCGAGGAGGTCTCTGTATGTCTGGTATCGCTTGAAGGGAAATCCGGCACTCTTTCCATTTCCACAATCGGTTCCGTATCCGGGCGTCAGTTCACTGAATGGATCGCAGGCCGGATCGTCGTTGCAGTAGCAACAGGCATTATAGATGCACTCCCAGTCGCCGTCCGAAGGTTTCCATGCGCATTTGCGGAGGCCGCCGTAGA
>DAOTMJ010000042.1 GCA_035450225.1 Candidatus Hydrogenedentota bacterium | reverse complement strand
GGTGTCTTAAGAACGCTATCCCTAAAAAAACAGTTGTCTATTTGTTCAAAATGGCTTCTGCAAGCCGTGATTTGGACACAGATGACATATTTTATGTCCTCATTTCCTCAAAAAGAAACACCGATGTATGAATCGCTGCCGTGTCCGGAATGCGGCGCCTTGCGGATGACCCAGACAGTCGAAAACTATCGGCTGGAAAAAGGGTTGACCGTGAAGCGGCGCCGGCACTTCAAGTGTCCGTTGTGCGGCGTCCGCTTTTTTGACGATGATGCCGTGCGCCGCATCCAGGCAAAGCGGCGTAAACAGGGCGTCGCGCGCGTTGTTTGACGATTCGATTTAGGCCACAAGACCACGGCGTTTGTAAACTTGTTTGCAATCCGTATTGACGTTTGCGGCGCGTTTTGGCCTATACTTGCGCCGGTCGAATTCCCCGTGAGATGAAAGGCCGTCGGATGCGTTCCATTCACTATTTGTTTCTGTCCCTCCTGTTTTTCGCCTTCCATGCGTTTGCCGCGCCGGCGATTTTCATAAGCCCGCACGCATCGTCCATCGAGCGGACGGCGGCCCAGGAATTGCAGCGGTACTGGTTTGCGATGCACAGGGATGTGTTGCCCGTCGTGGAGACGTCTCCGTCGGACAGAAATTCTTCGGGATTCGTTGTGGCGGTGGCGGATCGCTTGCCCGGCCTGCCGGAAGCGTGGCCCTTCGGTTTGGACGTTCCAAGGGACGACGGGTACATCCTGCATACGATTCGGAACGGCAAACAGGCGCTGCTGGCGATCACCGGCGAAACGCCCGCGGGCGTTCAGCATGGCGTGTACGGTTTTCTCGAGTCGCTGGGCTGCGGCTTTTATTTTGGCGGCGATACCATCCCCCGAACCGCGCCGTCCTTCGACGAAATCGTGAAGAATGGCCCGCATGAGTCGCGATCGCCCGTGTTCGCGGTTCGCGGATCGCTGCCGTGGTACAACTTTTTCAACAGTCCCACGGCATGGGAACCGGAGGATCACAAGGCCTATATCGATCAACTGGCGAAGATGCGGTGCAATTTCGCGGGCTTCCACGCCTATGATTCAGAGCCATACGCGGCGTATGAGTTCGAGGGCAAACCGGCGGGCGGCGAACCGCTCGTCAATACATCGAAGCCCACGTGGGGAACGCAGCCCATGTCCACGGATGCGTTTTTCGCGGGAACGGGCCGTTATTTCGCCCGCGAGTATTTCGGCGCGGCGAGTTCGTTCATTCCGGATCGCAGTCAGGCCATCCATGCGGCCAAGGAGGTGCTGCGGCAGGCGTTTGCCTATGCTAAAACACGCGGGTTGAAGGTTTGCCTTGGATTCGAGATCAACGGCGATCCGTTCGATCCCGGCACGCAAAAACAATTCGACGCGCGTTTTCGGAATCTGCTGAAAGACTATCCGATGCTCGATTATGTCTGGCTATGGCAGTCGGAAGCCCAAGGCGTCAACCCCGCCATCAATCCCAAGGCCCGGTCGCTTTGGAAATCCCATGCCGATCGTTGGGCGGACGCTTTCGGCGATGTGAAGGAGCCGGAACGCCGCGAGGAAGGCGTGCGTTTGGCGTTGTTCGCCCTGCATGCCCGGCAGATCCTCAAGGCGCTTCGTCCCGACATCCAATTGGTCATGAGCGGCTGGGGCGGCGATAACTGGCTGCACTGTTCGGATTTCTATCCTGGAATGGACAAGGTTCTCCCACAAGACGTCATTTTCTCGGCGCTCGACGACATCCAACTTTCACCGGCGGTCAGCGAAGCCTATGGTCGCTTGTCTCCCCATCGCGGGCGCTGGCCCATTGTCTGGTTCGAATGGGACGGCGATCAATGGATGCCCCAGCCGAACCTGCGCGCGGCGGCGGCGGCGTGCCGCGATGCGCTAGCAAAGGGGTGTCAGGGGTTGCTCGGCATCCACTGGCGAACTCGAGGCGTGGAGGAAACCGCCACCTATTGCGCCCGTTTCGCGTGGGATCCCGATTTGACGATGGAAGGATTTTGCGAACGCCGCGCGAAAGACTTGTTCGGTCCGGAAAAGGCCGCGAAGATGGCGTCCTGCCTGATCGCGCTTCAGGACTTGGGTCCCCGTTGGGTTGGCGGATCCGGCCAAATGGAATGCGGGCCGTTTTCGTGGAGCGCCGGTCTGCCCGAAAAACGCGCCGGCCTGCAAAAGGTTGCCACGGAATTGCACGGAATGCTGTCGCCCGAGGCGCCCCCGGCATTCGATTGGCTCTTTGAACGGAAGCAATCGGGCAAGCCGTTGACGGCGATGGAAGATCTCGCGGCGCAGGTGGATTACGTCCTGGCCTTTGACGAGGCTGCGCGGCAATTCCTGCCGGACGGTCCTCTCGACCGGCTCATCGAGTCGGAGAATCCCGAAGTCATCGCGAAGTTCATCCGGGAGTCGCGTTTTTCCGAGGCGCTGCACCTGTACGCGCGCCATATCCGCAACAAGGGCGAACTGGGCGTGCTCGCCACGATCAACGCCAAGGCATGGGCGAATTTGTTGCAGCGGGCCGGCGTCGAATCCGCTGGATTGGAAAAATTGCCGGAAACGCTTGAAAACAAACCGATGCTGCTCGTTTTGCCCGACCGTGTCGTTGTTGCGGGAACACGGGACCACGCAATCCGTGTCACGCTCAAGACCCGGCCATTGGGCAAGCGGCGCTTCGACGCGATTCCGCTGGAGCGGATGGGGCGAACCACGTTCGCCTTTGCATTGCCGAAAGACAGCAACGGCCCGCTTGAATACGGAATCGAAGTCAGGGCGAAAGCCGCGCGCCTTGCATGGCCGGAGGGTTTCCCTAAAAACACGGCGACCGCCAATGTCATTCCGGCGTTTGCGCAAACGCCGCCCCCGACCCAACCGGCGGCGATTATGCCGGTATCCCCGCGCGCGACGGCCTTGCCCGAACGACACGGCGTGCGAATCGAGTGGGAAGCGCGCGATGGAGAGGCGTATGATGTTTCACGCGACGGGAAAGGCATGGCCACCGTTTTCGATGGCTGGTTCGAGGACACATCGCCGCCTTCCGGGAAATCGGTCATTTATCGTGTCGCGGCGAGGAGTGTCGCAAGCGGCCAAACGGCGACAGCCGATGTGAGGGTGGATGTCCCTGATCTGCCCTTGCCGGAGCCGCCCCAACGCATAGACGCCACCCCGCGCGCCAACCGGGTTATCTTGGGTTGGCAAAGCGATGAGCCGAACGCCTCGCGGTATCTCGTGCTCAAACGAGATGCGCACGGCAAGGTGGTCCAAGAGATTTATGTTGATGCCGATTACGGTCACTATCTGCAGATTTCCGATCAGGTTGACCCGGGGCGCGCCTATGTGTATGCCATTGCCGCGATCGCGCCGGATGGTCGCCCCGGTTTGTGGTCAAAAGAGGTTTCCATCGAAGCGTCGCGTGAACCTCTCCGGCCCGTATTACACCTCCGTTTCGACAGCGACCAGTTTCTCAAGGGCTTGACCCAACTGGCCGAAAGCGCGCTTGTGCTCGGCGGGAAGGGCTGGGCGCAATTGCCGCCGCAACCCGAATGGAACCCGAGTTATTCGTTGACTCTGGCATTGTGGGTAAAATTGGACCGGCTTGAAGGCATGCCCGTGCTGTTGAGCAAAGGCGCATGGCAGCAATCCGGCTATTTTCTCCAGATTCTCAACCGGCAGATTCGTTTCTATCTTGCGGGCGTGGACACGTTGGACGCCGGTTTGCTGCCGAAGGGCCAATGGGCCCATCTTGCGGCTACTTATGGCTTTGGCGAAATGCGCATCTACGTGAACGGTGAAATGGTCGGACGCAAGCGCGTTCAGGGCCGGCCCCGTACAAGCGACGTGCCCCTGCTGATTGGCCGGTACGGGGCAAACGACGACGCCTATTTCGTCCATGGCATGATGGACGACATCCGCATCTACGATGTCCCCCTGACCGAAACGGAAATCGCCACGCTCTACCGCGAAACGAAACGGAAATAGCGGCAAACGATTTATTCAAGTCCGAGTTGTTTCTTTTTCTTTTCGCCGGGAATGCCGTCCTTGGTCCAGCCCCGAATCTTGTAATAAACCGTTTTCATTTCATCCAGAGGCACGAGGGATTTTGGGTTGTCCGCTATTTGTGGTTCGTTGGTGAGACGTCTGGGCAGCGTGTCGTCCGCCGCGGTGAGGCCCATTCGCACATTGAAAAGCCGTTCGAGATTGAAGCCGCGTTCGCCGATGTCCTTCAGAACGCCGACGGTAACCTTCATGCCCGTCACGGCGCTGAGGGCGTGGGTGTGGGGGAGACCCGGCAGATGGATGGGGGCCATCTTGCCCGGCAGTTTGTTCAGGGCGTTCGACGCACCGCCGAGATAGGGCAGCGCCGCGTTCAGCGCCTTGGTCACGACATGATCCGGATGCGAAATGATCCATCCCGGATAGAACGAAAACATTGGGAACAGGCAGCATCCACACGCGGAAACGGCTTCGAGCAGATTCTGGTTCATGATGGTGAGGGCGGCTTTCGAACGGGTGGTATGGGGGTCCATGGCAAGGCCGAGACCTTCCATCAGGACCATGTAGCCCGCGTTCAGGTGGCAGCCGCCACGGTTCGCGGTGGCGTAGCCGAGTCCTTGTCCGGCCGCGGCGCGCGGTTCGTAGGCGGCCAGTTCCAGACCTTTTGAATGGATGGCGAATTCTGCGCCGCCGAATTTTTCCGCCAGCCGTTTCGTGCCTTCCGCAAGGAGATCACCGATCCCGCGCCGGTAGGCGATATCTTCGAAGACCTGCGCCAGATTGTCCGTTTTCCCAAATTCGAGCCCTGTTTTCCAAAGCCCTTTTTCATTCAGTTCCATGGCAAAGGCGATGACGCCGCCCGTGGTCATCGTGTCCATGCCGAGTTCATCCAACAGGACATTCCAGCGAATGATGGCATCAAGATCGCCGTTTTCGATGTTGGCTCCCAGCAGTCCCAGCGTTTCGAGTTCGGGGCCTTTGACCTTTTTCCCGTCCACCTCGACCAGCCGGCTGCAGCGGATCGGACATGTCGGGCAGCCCATGTTTTTGATCAGGCGGGTTTCGGCCAGTGTCTGGCCGGAGATATTGTCGAAACGGTCGAACTTGCCGGCCTTGAAATTGCGCGTGGCGAGCAGGCTGCGTTTTTGCATCAGGCGCAGCAGGAAGCCCGTCCCGTATTTGGGAAGTTCTTCGCCGGTCAATGGGTGTTCCTTGAGCAGTTTGACCCATGCGCGATAAACGGCCTTCATTTTTTCGCGATCATGGACGGGCGTGTCCTTACTGCCGCGCGCCGTGACCGCCTTGAGGTTTTTGGCGCCCATCACGGCGCCCATGCCCGCGCGCCCGGCCGTGCGGTCGCCGCTGAAGACGGCCGCATAACGAACGAGGTTTTCGCCGGCGGGACCGATGACGATCTTCTCGCAATCTTCGCCGAGCGTTTCCTGTGTTTCGCCCGTTGTCTTGCCCCAAAGGGAGGCGGCATCGTGGAATTGCACGGTATCTTCGGTGATTTCGATCCAGACGGGCGTGTCCGCTTTGCCCGTTACGACCAGCGCATCATACCCGGCCTTTTTCAGCGCGAGGCCGAACGGGCCGCCGCAGTTGGACGATGCCAGCAGTCCCGTAAGCGGCGACACCGCGGAAACGTTGAAACGGCTCGACGACGGCGCGCCTGTACCGGATAGCGGGCCGGTCGAAACGACCAGATAGTTCTCCGGCGCGAATCCGTCCGTGCCCGGCGCCACGTTGTCGTAGATGATTTTGGCGGCCATCGTTTTGCCGCCAAGATACATCGCACGGTCGTCGTCGCTCCATGGATATTCGCCGGACTCACGGCGAGTCAGATCAACCTTCAGTACCTTCCCCATGTAGCCGCCATATTGCGTGCCCATCGCATGGACTCCTTCCGGTTGGACTTCCCTCATTCGACAGTGCGACTTTATCACACCTTCACGCGGTCTGCCAAGTGTTTACTGCACAATGGTCCCGGGGGCTGGGGTCGCCGCACCCGATTCGCCAATCGCCTTCCGGCGCTTGTCGAGTTCCGAGGCATCGGCGTTGCGCGCTTGAGCCTCGTTCAGATAATTCCGCGCCGACGTCATGTCGCGGCCCGCGGTGGCGATGTCGCATAGGCGCAGCCAGGCCTCCGGATCGTCCGGATAGGCTTTCGTGGCTTCGTTTAATAAATCGAAAGCTCGTTGCCCCTGCCTGAATTGCAGCGCAATCTCGGACAATACGATCAGGGGTTTGCCGCCGATGGCCGGCGCGGCCTCTTTTGACAGGGCGTAAATTTTTGCGGCGTCCCAAAGGCCGGATCCCGCGCAGGTTCGCGCCAGTTCGGTCCAGGGGGGCGGCGCGCCTTCCGGCGGATCCGGCGGGTTCGGCCACTCGCGCAAGAACCCGTCGGTCGCGTTCATGCGGGCGCGAATCAATCCCATCAGCAGCCACAAGGGGTAATCGGGTGGTTGTGCGTGCATCAGATCATCAAGCGCGTAAAACGCCCTCATCGTCTGGCCGCCCAGTGCAAGACCTTGGGCCCGCTGGCGCAGACCTGCCGGATCGCGTGGATTCTTGGCCAAAACCCCTGCGGATTGAACCATGAGACCCCGGACGCGCCGGGCCAACTCGCGCGCGTGCTTGAACGGTGCTTCGGCCCGTTCGCTGTCGCTTCCGAGCGTTGCGCGTTCCAAAAGCGGTTCCGCGGCTTCAAAATGTCCTTTGGCCGACAAAGCGAGACCGTATTGGGTCAAGTCCGCGCCCGTGAGGGGCGCGAGGGCGTCGGCATGACGGAAATAGTCAACCGATGCCGCCAGATCGTCCACGTTGCCGTGTTCGGCATGCCGGTCGAAAAGCATGTGTGCAATGGACAACGCGCTTGTGCGGCGCGTCA
Source organism: Candidatus Hydrogenedentota bacterium (assembly GCA_035450225.1). NCBI lineage: Bacteria > Pseudomonadati > Candidatus Hydrogenedentota > Candidatus Hydrogenedentota bacterium. Next base: position 26,837 of record DAOTMJ010000042.1, on the reverse strand, counting down.
AATCCGCGCGCAATACGGCGCGAAAGGCCTCCAAGGCGGCATCCGTTTCACCGCTTTTCATGAGAACGACGCCCAGGGCTTCACGCGCCGCACTATCATCAGGCGCTTTTTCGAGCGATTGTTGAAGACAGTCGCGTGCATGGGCGAGAAGACCTGCCGCCTCTTCCGGATTTTCAGTGGCGTTTGCGCGGGCGAGAAGGGTCAGACCGAGTTTGCGCATGGGGACGGGGGAATGAGGCGCGAGTTGGGCGGCGTGATTCCACAGCGCGACCGGATCCTGCCAGACGAAGTTGCGCAGATACGTCCCCGCGCCCGCCGACAGGACCAGCGCCGCGCAGGCGATGCCGAAGGCCGCCCGAATGCCCGGAGTACGCGACACGGCCACCAACCACGGCACGAACAAGGCGGCTCCCGCGATGGCCAGATAAGCCGCGCGTTCACCGGGATCGGCCGTCGAGGCCGTTCCGGCCAGCAAGGCCGACGCCATCCATGTCATCGCAAGCCCCGGCAGCCATTTGAACGCGGCAACGACAATTCCCACGGCCAGGGGCGCCGCAAGAAACACCCACGAGGCGGACACGGGCGCCGGGGCCGCGCTCAGGTTGATTGGAATGATAATTTTCAGCAGTGTCTGACAAGCCAAGCTGAAATCCGGCATCCGAAGCGAGGAAAACGACGACGCCCATTGGGCCGCCAGCAAAACCGCAAACAAGAACCAACAGGGGAAAAGCGACACGGCCTGCGTGGATTTGGACCGGCCCGGATAAGCGCACAGGCTCGCCGCCGTCACAATCAATACAAACGCGAGCGCGGATGTATGGGCCGCCGCGCCCAGCGCGAAGCAAACACATGAAAATGCGACAAACGAATAGCGGGGATTCGACTCGTCCCGCGTGCCGTGCAGAAAAAAGAGCAGGCCCGCCAGCACAAATGCCGCGGAGAGCAGGCATCCGCGACCGATCGCCATGACGACGCTTTCCGTTGCGAGGGGATGCAAGGCAAAGAGCAGGCCCGCCAGCATCGGAATGGCCGGCGCCACGGACCCGCCCAGCAACATGCGGCACACGAGAAACAGCAGCACGCCGTTCGCAAGGTGCAGAAAGAGGCTCGACAAGCGGTACAGGAAAGGATCTTCGCCCGCCAGTTTCCAATCGATCGCCAGATCCAGAAACGTCAAGAGGCTGGGACTGCCCACGGCGACAGCCTGCGGCGCGGTTGCCAGTGAATGTGCGGCCTCGTTTTGACACAACCAGCGCAAGTCGTCCGCGTGAAACGGAATCCTGAATGCGTTTGAATAGGCCATCACCCCCGCCGCCACAATCAGAAACCCGCACATCCAGACCTGCGCCTGCTCGAATCCCGAATCGAACGTGAAGACGGGTTTCGACAACTTCTCATCCAAGGCCACGTCGCCGGTGGATTCTTCCGCGGCCGAAGCAACGCCTTTTTTTTCGTCTGAAGACACGACTTTCAACCCTCGATACGCCAACGCGGATTATAGGAAAACACACCGGAGGTATCAATCCTTCATCCCGCAAAAAACAGCCTTGTCATGGATGCCAATTTTCCAATGATCGCCAGTATCTTGAGAGCACCGAGTTCATGAGGAAAAATTGAAAAGGGCCGCCTTGTAACGCCGATTTCCAAATCGGCTTGCTGAAACACGACATGCCGATTTGGCAATCGGCGTTACATTCCGAGATGTTTATGGCTCCGGGAGTATGGTGCGCTCAAGGTCAGAACCTTTCCGCTATGATTTACAAGCGGTTTTCGGTTCCGGAGATGATGCGCCGGATGTTCGCTCGGTGTTTCCAGACGACCAGGATGGCGATAAGGGTGGCGGCGATGCGGACGGGCAGGGAGGGTTCGAGAAACCATGCCGCGGCGGCGAGGACGGCGGCGGCGCTCATGGAACCGGCGCTCACCATGCGCGTCGCGCCGAAGACGGCGGCGAACACGACAGCGGCGATCAGTGTCGGTTTCGGACACAGTGCAAGGAACACGCCCGTGCCGGTGGCGACGCCCTTGCCGCCGCGGAACCGCAGGAAGATCGAAAACGTGTGGCCGAGGATGGCCGCCACGCCGCACGCGAGGGGAAAATGGCTCCAGTCGGAAACCGGCGCGAACAGCAGGACGGGCAGCAGCCCCTTGAGCATGTCGCCCGCCAGCGCCAGCGCGCCCCATGTCTTGCCGAGCACGCGCAAGGTATTCGTCGCGCCGATGTTTTTGCTGCCGTGTTCGCGGATATCCACACGGCAAAAGGCAAGGCCGAGCCATAACCCGGTGGGTATCGAACCCAGCAGGTACGAAAGAACGATTGCCATGTATTGCATACGCCATTGCTCCTGGCCGGGCGCCGAAATCGTTAACGTCCGGAACGCGTCTCGCGCGGTTTTTCCTCACGCAATTCGATGCGGATCGGCACGCCCGCAAACCCATGGCGGTCGCGCAGGGCGTTTTCGATGTACCGCAGATAACTGAAATGGAACAGGCGCTTCTGGTTGACGAATAGCACGAAGGTCGTCGGCTTCACGCTCGCCTGCGTCGCATACAGGATCTTCGCCGCCTTGCCGCCGTGGCTCGGCGGCGTGTGCTTTGCGCGCACCTCTTCCAGGAGCCGGTTCAGTTCCGCGGTCGGGATGCGTTTCGTGGCGGCCTCGGCGGCCTTGTCTATGAAATCGAAGGCCTTGAACAGGCGCAGCCGCGTCAGGTTCGACACGGTCAGATACGGCACGTGCTTGAGAAACGGGGCCTTGAGATCAATCTCGCCGGCCAGCTCCGCAAAACGCGCCTCCTTGTCTTCGACGAGGTCCCATTTGCTCCACAGCAACACCATCGCCGTGCCCTGTTCCTGGACATAATCCACGATCCGCTTGTCCTGGTCGGTGATGCCTTCGGTTGCGTCCATCATCACGAGACAGACATCGGACCGGCGCACGGCGCGCAGCGACCGGCTTACGCTGTAAAACTCGACGTGTTTCCGGATGCCGGCCTTCTTGCGCATCCCCGCCGTGTCTATCAGCACGTAATGCCGGCCTTTCCATTCGAACTCGATATCAATTGCGTCGCGCGTCGTGCCGGGCGTGCTGTCCACGATTTGCCGCTCCTCGTTGAGGATCGCGTTGACAAACGACGATTTGCCGACGTTGGGCTTTCCGATCACCGCGACGCGCGTGACCTCCGGCCCCTCCTCGGCCTCCTCGGCGGGCGGTTTCTTGGGCAGATGTTCGACGACCGCGTCGAGCAATTCCCCGATGCCGAGGTTGTGCGTGGACGAAATGGCGACGGGATCGCCCATGCCGAGTTCGTAGAAGTTATACCGGTTCATTTCGAGTGTTGCGTTGTCGAGTTTGTTGACCGCGAGCACGATCGGTTTGCCCAGCGAAAACAATTCCTCGCGCAATTCGCTGTCAATGCGCGTCAACTCCTGCTGACCGTCTATCACGAACAGGATGACATCCGCCTCCTGAAGGGCGACGCGCACCTGCCGCTGCATCTTTTCGACGACGGAATCGTCCGGGTTTTCCACGATACCGCCCGTGTCCACCAACCGGAACGCCACGTCTTTCCACGAAGCCGTCGTGTAGGCCCGGTCGCGTGTGATGCCTTCCTCCGAATGGATGATGGCGCTCTGTTTTCCGCAGATGCGGTTGAACAGCGTGGATTTTCCGACATTGGGCCGTCCACAGATGGCGACCAATGGCAATTTGCTTTTTTTGGGCATGATGCCTCGCTTTCAGACGACACGATCATGGAAAGACGACGAAATTCAGCATTGTTGCGTCCTGCGATCGCGCGCAGACGCGGCGGCCCCGCCAACGGGCTGTGGTCCTTGTCCAACGTGTCGAAACCATTATACCGGTATGCCGCGCGCGCGTGCCAATCAAAACTTGCCTTGCCGTTCGATTGAAACGTTCGAGTGATTACGCGCGGAATCGTTTCATGGCCGCATGCTATAATCCCGCCGCGACACGGTGGACAATGGAAATAAGAAGGGCAATGGCGGCTTGTGAAACCAATGGGTGAATTTTCCAATCTGGACACGGCGGCGATTCTGGGCTGGCTGCGCGAGGAGGATCCGGAACGCCTGGAAACGCTTTGGAAAGCGGCGGATGCCGTGCGCAAGGCGAATGTCGGCGACGAGGTCCATCTGCGCGGTTTGATCGAAATTTCCAACTATTGTTGCCGGCTGTGCGGTTACTGCGGTTTGCGCGCGGACAACAAGGGGCTTGACCGTTACCGGATGTCCGAAGACGAAATCATGGCATGTGTACATCAGGCGGCCGAGTACGGCTACGGCACGGTCGTGATGCAGGCGGGCGAGGATTACGGCATCACGCGCGAATGGCTCGCGAACCTGATACGGCGCATCAAGTCCGAGACGGCGCTCGCGGTCACGCTGAGTCTGGGCGAACGCCCCGACGCGGACTTGGCGGCATGGCGCGAGGCCGGCGCGGATCGCTACCTGTTGCGTTTCGAGACGAGCGACGCCGATTTGTATGCGCTTATCCATCCGGCCCATGCGGGGCGTCTGTCCGACCGGATTGCCATGCTGCGCCGGCTCCGCGAAATCGGCTACGAACCCGGCAGCGGCGTCATGGTCGGCATTCCGGGACAGACCTATGCGAGCCTTGCGCGGGATTTGGAAACGTTCCGCGCCTTGGATCTCGACATGATCGGCGTCGGCCCGTATCTCTCGCATCCCTCGACGCCGCTCGGCCAGGGCAGATGGACGCGCAAGGTCGCGCCGGAAGATCAGGCGCCCAACACGGAATTGATGACATATAAGACGGTCGCGTTGACGCGGCTGTTGTGTCCGCACTCGAACATTCCGAGCACGACCGCTCTTGCGACCATCAACAAGGCGCGGGGACGTGAACTGGGCCTCATGCGCGGCGCCAACGTCGTCATGCCCAACCTTACGCCCGTGAAGTACCGCGCCTTGTACGAGATCTACCCCGCCAAGGCCTGCATTGACGAGACCGCGCAGCAATGCCGCGCCTGTCTTCACGCCCGTATTGCTTCAATCGGCCGGTCCGTGGGCAAAGGTCCCGGCGGTCGCCGGAAGAACGCAACGATTGGAGAGTGAAAGAACATGCACCGTTTGTCCTGGTTTTGTGTGCCGATGTGCGGGTTGCTGTTCTGCGGGATATCAGCGGGAAGTGGTGATAACAAAGGCGGAGCAGGCGGCGCCGTCCCGTTCACGCTGGCGCGGGATGGACAGCCGGCGTGCAGCATTGTCGTGGCGCAACATCCAACGCCTGCCGCGCGTCTGGCGGCCCTTGAACTCCAGTTCCATGTATTGAAAATCACGGGAGCGGAACTGCGCATCCGCACGGACGCGGAGATTGTTGCGGGGCCACGCATACTCGTGGGCGACAGCGAAGCCACGCGCGCCATGGGACTCAAGGGCGCCGATTTCGCGCCGCAGGAATACCTCATCGCCTTTCGACCAGAGACAATCATCCTCATCGGTCGCGATTGGGAGGACACGGAGGCCAATCGGCGCGAACTGGGCCGTCCGATGAATTGCGGCGACACGCTCGACGCGACCCGCCAACGGATAGACTACTGGAAGACGGTCGGATATGCCGAACGGAGCGCCGGGGAAATGGAACTTCCGGGCGTCTACGACGATCAGGCGACGTGTTACGCCACGTATGACTTCCTTGAACGGTTCTGCAAGGTGCGATGGTACGGACCATCGGAAACGGGCATCCTGATCCCTTCATGCCGGTCGCTTGTCGTCAAGGGCGCGGACATTCGCCGTTCGCCGGTCCTCAAATATCGCGACGCGCTATGGTCGGGCAATTGGCCGTTCATGCAGAAGCAGTGGGGGCCGGTCACGCGGTCCGAAGTGTACCTTTTCTGGCGCCGGTTGCGTCTCGGCGGTGAGAAATGGGCCGGTAATCACACGTTCCATCCCAAGACGATCCAAACCATGCTCAATGATCCCGCCTATCAGGCGCAGGGACCCGGCCACGGCACGCAGCTCTGTTACTCGAATCCCCGACTCGTCGAACAGGTCGCGCAGATGGCGCGGGATTTCTTCGACGGCAAGCAGAACGCGCCCGAAGGCTGGAAAGCCGTCGGCGACTATTTCGCGATTGTCCCGGACGACAATTCGAAATTCTGCCGGTGCGAGCGGTGCCAAGTGTTACTCGCGTCGGGGAAAGACATGGACACCGGCCAGTTCAGCAGCGGCACGGTCAGCAACTATTTCTTTTCCTTCGTGAACGCGGTGGCGCGCGAGGTGCGCAAGACGCATCCGGATAAGTACATCGCGACGCTGGCTTATTGGAACTATGCGCTGCCGCCGCGTGGCTTCGACATCGAACCCAATGTGTCCGTGGCGCCGTGCCTCCATACGTGCGTCTACGCCTTTCACAGGGAAATGCGCGAAAACGACATGAGTCTCTACAAGGAATGGCTGCAAAAGGCAAAAGCGCCGGTCTTTCTATGGAACTATTACCATCACCCCATGGAACCGGCCTTGATTGACAAATGGAAATGTTTTCCGAACGTCATGGCGCACAACACGGCGGATTCGATGCGGATGTTCATCCGCGATGGCGTCCGCGGGATTTTCATCTGCGGCGAGCAGGACATGCTTGAAGGGTATGTTATCGCCAAAATTTGGGACGATCCCGAACAGGACGTGGACGCCATTCTGCGCGAGTTCTTCCAGCGATATTTCGGGCATGCCGCCAAACCGATGGAAAAATTCTACCGTCTCTTGGAGGCGATCGCCTGTGATCCGAAAAACTATCCGCCGCCGTACTACCGAAAGAACGGCATTGATTGGCGGGGTGTCGCATGGAAGACGCTCGGCACGGAAGAACGCATGAAGAAGCTGGGCGCCCTGATGGCCTCCGCGCGATCGTCCGCCCGGACCGACCTTGAAAAACGCCGGGTGGGTCTGTGGCAGGATGCCTTCTGGAAATGGATGGAGGACGGCCGAAACGAATACGTGGCGAAACGATCCCAAACGACCGGTAAAGAGGGAAAATAGGATGAAGCATGTATGCCGGGCAAGCGGCCTTGTGGCAATCGTTTTTTTGGCGTGTCCAGCTGTATTGGCAAACGAGGAGACGTTCCCCGTGAAACATGTGAAGGTGTACTTTGAAAAGGGGCGTTTTGGCGGCTGGCCTGCGAATCACGGGATATGGAGTTGGGGCAACGAAATCTTGGTTGGGTTCAGCCGGGGCTATTACAAGGACATGGGGCCCTCGCGGCACCATATTGACCGCGAGAAACCGGAGGAGCATCTGCTGGCGCGAAGCATGGACGGCGGCGAAACGTGGCAAATCGAAGATCCCGCCGCGCAGGGCTATTTGATTCCGCAAGGCAAGGCGCTGCACGGCGCCGAGACGCCGGGCGTGAAGATCCCCAAACTTCGGGACTGTCCGGGGAACATCCATTTTACGCATCCAGACTTTGCAATGACGGTGCGAATGTCGAGCATAGACGCGGGCGTGTCGCGTTTTTACTATTCATACGATCGCGGCCATTCGTGGGAGGGGCCGTTCCGCCTGCCGAATTTCGATACGCCGGGCGTGGCGGCGCGCACGGATTACCTCGTCGGAGGCGATCGCGATTGCATGTTGTTTCTTACGGCGGCCAAGCGGAACGGCAAGGAAGGCCGGCCTTTCTGCGCGCGCACGCGCGACGGCGGCGCCACGTGGGACTTCGTGTCGTGGATCGGGCCGGAACCGGCAGGATATGCGATCATGCCGGCCACGGTCCGCCTCGCCCCGGAGGAGTTGATCACGGTGATCCGTTGCCGGGAAGGCGATTCAAGCTGGCTGACCGCCCATGTTTCACGCGACAACGGCCAGACTTGGAAAGAACAGGGACGTCCCGTGGAAAGCACGGGGGAGGGAAACCCCGCGAGTCTTACCCTGTTGGACGATGGCCGCCTGTGTCTGGTCTACGGTTACCGCGCAAAGCCGTTCAGCATGCGCGCCCGGATCAGCGATGACGGCGGCGCGTCATGGGGCAAGGACATTGTGTTACGCGACGATGGCGCGGGCCGCGACATCGGGTATCCACGAAGCGTTCAGCGTCCCGATGGCAAAATGGTCAGCGTCTACTATTTCCACGACGACGCCACCGGCCCGGAACGTTACATCGCCGCGACGATCTGGGATCCGGCCGTGTGCCGGTAAGTCTTGATTTATGGACGGTTCCAACGAGACACAAGCGATGGGAAGCATAAAGGACGATTCACCCGCGGCCGCGTGGCGGAGACTCAGGCGGCGCTTCGGTTTGGCTGTTCGCGCGGCGTTGATTGTGGTGGCGTGCGTGGCGATGCTGCTGGCCTATCTGGTTCAACTGGAAGAACGGGTCGTTTTTGATGCAAAAGCCGCGGAGGGCATCATTCCATCGGCGCCGCGTCCGTTTGCGCCGGGGCCGCGTATGCCGGACGGTCTCGATCTGATGAAATCGAACAACAACGTGGATGTGGCCCAGTTTCAAGGCCGCTTTTACGTCGCGTTCCGCACGGCGCCGACTCATTTCGCGTCGAACCGGACCCGGATCGTGGTCGTGAGTTCTGCGGATCGCAGCCAATGGGAGCGGGAAGCGGATATCGCGCTGATGGAAAGCGATCTGCGGGAACCGCGTTTCCTCGTGTTCCGGGAAAGGCTGTTTCTGTACTTCTTTCGGGGTGGCAGCAATCCATTCGGGTTTGCTCCGCAAAGCATGTACGTCGTGGAGCGGACGGATTCCGGGGCATGGTCCTCGCCGAGGGCGATCTACCGACCCGGATACGTCGTGTGGCGCGCGCGTGCGTTCAACAATCGCGCCTACCTGTCGGTCTACCACGGCGCGGGGCTTTACACGACGAAAGATCGCCCCGGCGATGTGCGGCTGCTGGTATCCGATGACGGATATGAATGGACGCCGATTTCGGATGCGCCGCAGGTCAGCGACGTGAGCGCGGAAGAGGGCGAATTTACCTTCGACGAGGAGGGCAATCTGCTTGCGACGGTGCGACTCGAAGTCCACGGCGCGCTCGTCTGCAAGGCCTCGCATGCGGATCTCGCGCATTGGGAATGCCGGTATACGCCTTATAAATACGATTCGGCGATCATGTTCCGGCACGCGGGTAAGGCCTATGTCATTGCGCGAAGGAATCTTGCCGGTCCCTTTGAGGACGAGCCGTATTGGGCGCCCACATCCCTTCACCGCGCATGGCGTCTCGCCCGTTATTCGCTCACGCGCAAGCGCACCTGCCTTTACAATCTCGACGCCGAGACCCTTCGGCTCGTTCCGTTGTTTGATCTGCCCGGCCGCGGCGACACGGCATACGCCGGCATAGCGCCTCTCGACGCCCGCCGATACTGGGTTGTCAATTACAGCAGCGATCTCGAAGGGCTCGATTGGCCATGGCTTGGCGGTCAAATCGTTGGCAGCAGCCTGTACGAAATGGAACTGGCGTTTCCCGTGGACCGATAGCGGGCCTTTCGGCTATTTGTGCGGGAAAAACTCCGCCTCGTTCATCATTTGGGCGAAAGATCCGCGTTCAATGCCGGTTTCGGGCTTATGGATTGGGGGGCCACTCGACAACGAGGGTTTGGCCGCCGCCGTTGTTTTCGACGCTGTAGAGCGAATTATCCACGGTAAACGACGTGAACAGGGTGTTGAGATCGGCGATGGGCATGTCGAAATCGAACTCGAGAATCGGTCCGAAAGCGGCATAGGGTATGGCGGTGTAGATATCGTCCGGCAAGGCAGAGCGGATTGCGATATGCTTGATCGTTGTGGGGCCGTCGCCGGAGGGCGTCAAGGTCCATTCGGCCGGATCGCACAGTCCGCCGTCGGCCGCATTCACCAAGCGAACCGTGAACGGGTAGGGACTGACGACATCGAAGACCATTTGCGTGATATACCGGGGCATGTATTTTGCACGCAGAAAGGCCGTGGTGGCGGCGCCGCTCGCCGAGGGCACGACGCGCAATTCCCCGCGCAACCGGTCGCCGGCGTAATTTTGCGGCACATAGGGGGTTTGCGCCGTGTAGCGCAGCGTGCGCCCGGCGATGGCAATCTCGAACGAGGGCGTAAAGGACTGGGCGGTATGCTTGAGCGTGGCCCAGCGCAGGATGTACTGGCCGCCGAGGTCGTTGACGATCTGCTGGAACTGCACGCCCAGTTGCTCCACCGTCGAAGCCGGGTAATACTGCCCCTTCGTCTGGGATGCAAGCAATTGAAGCGTGGTCAGGTCCAATTCCGCGCCGAATCCGATGCAATAGAGGGCAATCCCGCGTTGATTGGCGCGATCGATGACTTGTTGGTAGGTGTGGTCGCTGGCTTCGTCGCGCCCGTCGGACAGAAAGACGATTGCGCGCTGCTCGTCCTTCTTGTCGGCTTCGCTGGTGCTGAAGCGGCTGGCCGCTGCGAACAGCGCATCCCAGCAGCGCGATTCGGCGGGAAATGCGCGGATCGCCGGCCAGATGCCGTCAATCGCAGCCTTGAGATAGTCCTTGTCCGTCGAAAAATCGGAAATCATGGCGGGATCGCGATCCGCGCGATGGAACTCGTAGATGCCGACCTTGGCGTCGGGACTCAGTGAATCGAGAAAGACGTTCTTGGCGGCATCCTGCATGTAGTCCACGGCATCGGAAATGCCGTTGTGGTTGGTGTCGCCGTTGATTGTGCGATCCGTCATGCTCTTGGTGTAGTCGAGCACCAGAAAAGCCAAAAGTTGCTTGTTCGATCCCGTGGCAAGGTGCGAATCGGTCTCGGAACTGATGCGAATGCCGTCTTCACGGCAGGTGACCGCGAACTGGGCCGGCGAGGCATGAACGGCATGGTCGTTTTCGTCGCGCAGTGAAAAATCGAATTCAAGCAGGTACGGCGCGGAATAGGTGCTTGTGACGTTTTTCAGCGTCCATCCGTTTGCGGTCTGGGTGTCGCCCCGCGAATAGACGGTGATTTGGATTTGTTTTGAAATGGCCCGGTTGCCGCTGATGGTGATGACGCCGGTATGGGTGCCGGCTGCCAATCCCGCCCGGTTGACCGTGGCCGTGATGACTTTTTTGGAATCGGGTCCGTTGCTGCTGCCCGATTTCGGATTGACCACCAGCCATGAACGATTGCTGGACACGGTAAATTCAAGTGTGGGCATCAATTCGGGCGCCTTGTTCCAGACGGTGAAAGTCCATGGCGTGTCGTTGAACTCGAAGTTGTAGGCTGTGTTCGACATCGTAATGACGTCAACCGGCGGAATGACCACGGGACAGCCCGTTGAAAAAAGCCCCAACAAAGCCAGCGCCAACGAGATATGGGCCGCGCGCTTCATGATTCGACACCTCCTGCCCGAGTTTTGACCAACGCCACCGCTGCCGTGGCCTTCGATTACATTACCGTAACGCACAACGAACGTGACACATTCCGGAAACGCTCGACAAAAGCCCCGCTCATTTGCCGTAGAACCAGTCCGCGGGAATGATTCGCAGGTTCAGCGAATGGCCGCCCGTGTAATTGAAGTAGGTGACAAGGGCTTTGTCTCCCACCCAAGTGACGGCGGGATAGGCCCATGCGTCTCCCGGGCCGGATTCGATGTCGCGGAATGATTCCCAGGTTTCGCCGTCGTCGCGCGAGATGGCCGCGGTGAGCGGATTGCGGCTGTTTGCGCCGGGGTTATGGTTCCAGATGACCAACAGGTCGCCGGTCGAGGGAATGCGGGACAACGCGGCGGGGGAGGGCGTACACTTCAGGGGCGTGGGTTTCGGCGCATCCCATGTTTCCCCGCCGTCGCGGCTGATGCTTTGGTATTGTCCCTCGGCCATGGTGCGCATCAGCATGAGCACGCTGCCGTCTTTGCGCTCGATGCAAACCGGCTCATAACTGTCGGCCTTTTCCGGCTTGACGCGCTCGCTCTCGCGCCATGTCGTGCCGTCGTCGTCGGAAAGGTAGCAGAAACTGTCGCCGCCTTCCCAGGCTTCGAGGAGGAGGCGGCCGGATTTCAGGCGCACGCCACGGCCGTTGGTCAGGCCGGTGTAACGGCCCTCCGGACTCATCTGCCGGGCCGTGCTCCATGTTTTTCCCTCATCCGCGGACGTGCGCATCATGACGCGGCAATCCTTGTCCTCGGAATTTTTCTGGCAATGAAACAACGCGATGCGCCCGTCCCGCAGGCGAAGGAAGTTGACTTCCATCACGTTGCAGCCGCCGTCGTTTTCGACAAGGGTGAACGTGTCGCCCCACGACGCGCCGCCGTCACGCGAAATTTTCCCGGCAATGCGCGCGGGACCGTGATCCGCACCGTTGCCCCCATAGAAATCCGTCCAGCCCAGCAACAGGCTGCCGTCTTTCAACGGGATGATGGCGGCTTCGCTGTGGCGCGGATGTTCGGGGGTGGCTTGCGCAACAACCTGGCGTTCAGACAGTACGGCCTGCGCGCGCGCCGCGCCTGGAAACGCCATGATTGCCGGCATCGCCCACGCAACGGCGCAAAAAAACCGAGATGGCATGAACATTTTTTATCACCTCCCTGTCCTAACGCCCGGTCCATGGCGGCGTATGGGACGATCGCCCAGCGGCTAATCCGATCGCGAACGGCAACGCCGGGCGCGGATGATGGCGAGGAAATCGGCGACGGCGTCCTCGATTTTATCGTTGACGACGACATAGTCGAAGGCGTCTTTCGCGGCAATTTCGGCTCGGGCGTTGCACAGGCGCAGGGCGAGGTCCTCCTCGTCGTTCGCGCCGCGCAGGCGCAGCCGCCGTTCGAGTTCGGCCAGCGACGGCGGCATGATGAAAATGGTCACGGCGTCCTTGCGAACCGCCTTGAAATTGCGCATGCCCTGCACGTCGAGTTCGAGGATCACGTCCTTGCCTGAAGCGGTGCGACGCATCAATTCCGTGCGCAACGTCCCGTAGAGATTGCCGTGCACCTCGGCCCATTCAACGAATTCATCCGCCTCGACGCGCCGCATGAATTCGGTCCGGTCCATGAAGTAATACTCTTTTCCGTTTTTTTCACCCGGGCGCGGACGGCGGGTCGTGGCGGAAATCGAATATTCCAGATTGGGGTCCCGTTCCATCGCCTGGCGTAGAATCGTGTGCTTTCCCGCCCCGGAAGGCGCGGATACGATAAACACCGAACCGGCCGGCGTTTTGCCGGCTGGAAGCGGATCGCGGTTTGCCATCGGCGTTGCCCTTCCCGAGCCTACTCGATATTTTGAATCTGTTCGCGCAGCCGTTCCAGTTCGGACTTCATGCGCAGGACTTCCCTTGCCACGCTGCCGTCATGCGTCTTGCTGCCCAAAGTATTGATTTCTCGCTGGATTTCCTGCGACAAAAAATTCAATTCGCGCCCGGCCGGTTCGGGGCCGTCGAGCATTTCGATCGCGTGATCGAGATGGGCCTTGAGGCGAACGGTCTCTTCGGTTACATCGCCCTTGTCGGCCATGAAGGCGATCTCCATTGCAATGCGATCCTCGGTCATGCCGGTATCCGCCTGCAGTTCGGCAATCCGTTCCCGCAATCGCGCCTCGTATGCCGCTTCGAGTTCCGGCAGCCGTTGCTCGACGACGGACAGCGCCTCGCGGATCAATCCAAGCCGGTGGCGCAATTCCGCCGCCAACGCCTCGCCCTCGGTTTCCCGCATCGCGTTCAATCGCTTCAGCGCCTCCGCCAGGGCGGCGGCGACTACCGCCTGCGCCTGTTCAAGGTCTTCCTCGGCTTCCTCGTGGTAGAAGACCCCGTCCATCTGCGCCAGCGTGCCGAGGTCCAGCGTGCCGTCCGAACCGAGCAGGCGCGCGAGTTCCCGCGATGCCTCGATATACTGGCGGGCGAGGCCGGCATCATAGACCAGCGTCTGCTGCTGCGAGTCAGGACCCCGCTTCCGCGTCACCGTCACCGTGACCTTGCCCCGCGGAACGTGTTTGCGGACGGTTTCCTTGACAAAAGGCTCCATCGCATACCATGACGCCGGCAGCCGCACCGAACAATCGAGGAAACGGTGGTTGACGCTGCTCACCTCAACCCCAATCCTATCGCCAACATACTCGCGGTATGCCCGCCCAAATCCCGTCATGCTCCGTGTCATGTACCCGTCCTTTGTCCCAAAAGACGGCTTGGGGCTGCTTCAAGCCACAAAACGCCACCCCGCCGTCATGCTGGGTCCCGTGTCCGTAGTCTATCGCGCGCATCGCCGCCCAAGCAAACGATTCCGGCGCCTCATTGCTTGCCGTCGAATTCTCCAAGCAGTTCGAGCATGGCGCGATCCATCTTGTGTCCGCGCCAGTCTTCATAGACGACATCGGCGCGCGCGCTGTCGAGGATGCCGAAACTGCCCCGGAAATTCCACAGGGCAAAACCCCAGCCGGCCTTGTGCCAGAGGCTCAGGCAGTCGCGCATCCAGTCGAGCACGACCTTGTGCGGCGTCTTGTTGTAGGCGCCGAATTCGCCGACCATCACGCCGAATCCTTCACTCTCAAAGGTTTTCCAGGGTTTGATGGCGCTCTTTTCAAGCGACGCGCGATCGCATGTCGTATTGCCTCGTGTCAACGGATAAGCGGGTTCCGGATATTTGTCCGCGCCCTCCACCCACTCGGCCTTGTAATGCGTCAACTGCATCGGCTCGTAGCCTCGTGTGGCCGCGGCGACGTTCAGGCCTTTCAGTTCGGCGGGCGGTATGCGGCCCCCTGCGCGTCCGTCGCAGATGACCAGCCGGTCCGGATCGTGTTTGCGGATGCCCTCCAGCACCGCGGCGACCACGCGGCGATGGTCGTCCGGCGCCACCATGGCCGGTTCGTTGAACAGGTTGAAACTCAGGGCGTCGTTGGGAATCCCCGCGTAGCGTTCCGCGAACCGTGACCAATGAAGCGCACAGACGCGCAATGCCTCGCCGTCTTTCCAGAGATTCTTGGCCTCGCCGGGTTGCGCGACCGTGTATCCCGGCGCGCGGTGGAAATTGAGGCAGACATGCACGTCGTGTTTCCGGCCAAATCCCACGGCCTCGTCAATTTCCTTGAGAACATCTTCCTTGATCTGGGTCCAATCGTCCGGATCGGTCCAGCAGCGGTAATCCATCGGCAACCGCGCGAAGTCGAAGCCGAGTTCTTTGATCCAAGCAAAGTCGGTTTCCAGGAAACGCGCGTTGTTCGGCATCATGAACTTTTCAAGCAGATTGAACCCGCGCCATCGGGGCAGACGTTTGTATGATGGGCCATTTTTCGCATGGACGGCATCGAGTGGGACGGCAACGCCCGCAACGGCCAGCGCGGTTGTCTTCATCAAGGTACGGCGCGACATGGTTCGGTTTGGTTTCATGGAATATTGACTCCTGTCCTCTGAGTGCATTCTATCATTGCAGGAACGCGGTTCAAACCCGCTTGATTCGGCGGAGGTGCGCGGATAGACTGCGTGCATCGCCAACCGATGAGGAGGAGATCGTCATGAGCGAACATCATTCCTGTTGCGGGTGTGGACACGATCAGGGACGCGGCATGGCGCGGCGGACCTTTCTGGCTGCCGTAGGCGGCTCCACGCTGGGCGGGGCCGCGTTGAGCGGGTGCGTGACGGCAGGCGCAGGCGCAAAGCCGGCGGTGCGGCCAAGGCCGGTCGCGGGCAAGAAAGAACTGGTCGTGCAGCCGGTGCTGTCGTACCGCATTTACCGGCGCGTCGAAAAGACGAGCTGGCGGCCATGGGGCGCCCTGCACACGGAAGCGGATGTGGAACAGGAAATCGGGCGGATCACGCAGGAACTTGCGGAACTGGCCACGCAGGCGGAGTTCCCCGTCAAGATCCTGCCCGTCGCGAAGGTCGCGGATCCCGGGCAGGGCGCGCAGGTCTGCAAGGGCGAATGCGACGTCATGCTGATCTACGGCGCGAACGGCGACACGGGCGACATGGAATCGCTCATCTCGCCGAACCGGTACAACCTCGTGTTCGTGCGGCACCGGAACGGTCCCGTGAGCCTGTGGTACGAAATCGCGAGTCCGCGGCTGCTGCGCAAGATGGTGGATGAACTCGGCCAGCCGGGACTGTTGCCCTGCGACGTGATCGTGGACTCGACCGGTGAAATCCTGTGGCGGCTCCGCGCATTGTATGCGCTCAAGAACACGGTCGGCTCGCGGATTGTGGCCATCGGATCGGCGAGCGGCTGGGGCGTGGGCGGACAGGATGCACCGAAGATCGCTGTGGATCAATGGAAAATGGATATCGTCACCGTGCCGTATTCGGACCTCGCGAAACGCATCGAAAGCGCGCGGGCGGACGCCGGGCTTGTCGCCCGCACGGAGGCCGAGGCCGCCGCTTACTTGGCCCAATCGAATGTCGCGTTGCGCGCGGACAAGGGCGCGTTTGCGCGGGCGTTTCTGTTGACGGAGGTGTTTCGGAAACTGATGTTGGATCACGGCGCGTCGGCGATGACGATATGCGAGTGCATGTCCACGATTATGCCGATGTCGGAGACGACCGCCTGTATGCCGCTGAGTCTCATCAACGACGAGGGCCTGTTGGCGTTCTGCGAATCGGATTTCGTCGTGATTCCGTCCGGCGTGCTTCTGAACCACATCGCGGCGACGCCGGTCTTTCTGAACGATCCGACGTATCCGCACGACGGGGTCATCACGCTCGCGCATTGCACGGCCCCGAGCAAGATGGACGGGAAACGCCCCGAGAAAGTCACGGTGCTGACGCATTACGAGTCCGATTACGGCGCCGCGCCGAAAGTGGATATGCGCATCGGACAGCCCGTTACAGTGATCGATCCGGATTTCCGGTCGAAGCGATGGATTGGGTTCCGCGGCAAGATTGACGCAAACCCCTTCCTTGACATCTGCCGCTCGCAGGTGGACGTGACCATCGAGGGCGACTGGGAGCGTCTTGCCGAGGAAATGGCCGGTTTCCATTGGATGCTGTCCTATGGCGATCATCTGAAGGAAACCGGCTATGCGCTGCGCAAGATGAATATCGGCTGGTTGAACATTTCGGAAACAGGCACGGTGAAAGCGTAGCGTGGGTCTTTGTCCCTGTGTCGTGCTCGTGCGCGTAATCGCAATCGAAAAGCGCGGGCACTCAATTGACTTCGAGCACGAGCAGGAGCACGAGCACGGCAAAAATGAAAGGATTACCAATGACGCGGAGGTCGTTTCTCATGGTAAGCGCGGGGACGTTGAGCGGATTGGGTCGGGGTTTGTTGTCGGCAATGCCGGCGGAAGCCGTCGCGGAAGATCCGCCGTTTCAAATCTCGCTGGCCGAGTGGTCGCTGAACCGCGCCATTCGCGCAGGCAAATTCGACAATCTGGATTTTCCCCGCGTGGCGCGCGAACAATTCAATATTGATTGCGTCGAGTTTGTGGACCAGTTCTTCGCGGACAAGGCCAAGGACGAATCGTATCTGGCCGAGTTGAAGAAGCGGGCGGATGGCGAAGGCGTCGGGTGCGGACTGATCATGGTGGACACGAACGGTCCGCTGGGCGTTGCGGACAAGTCGGACCGCGACAAGGCCGTCGAAAAGACGCTGCCATGGATTGACGCGGCGGCGTTTCTCGGCTGCCGCGCGGTGCGCGTCAACGCCTATGGCGCTGAGAACGCGGACGAATTGCGCGGCCATATCGCCGAAAGTTGCGCGCGCCTCGCCGATTATGCGGCGGAACGGAAACTTGATTTGTGCATCGAAAACCACGGGCATCATTCATCCGATCCCGACTGGCTTGCGTCGGTCATGACGGCCGTCGGGAAGCCCAATTTCGGCGCATTGCCCGATTTCGGAAATTTCCCGCCGGAAACCGACCGCTACGACGCGGTCGAGAAACTGATGCCGTTCGCGAAGGCCGTCAGCGCGAAGTGCGCCGAGTTCAACGACGACGGCTCCGTGAAAGACCTGGATTTCTTCCGCATGATGCGGATCGTGCGCGACGGCGGTTACACGGGGTATGTCGGGATCGAATCCTGTCCGCCGGACGCGGCGCAGGAATTCGACGCGGTGGCCAAGACGCGGGATCTGCTGTTGCGCATCCGCGAGGCCGAGGCAAAGTGCAAGCCCATCTTCAACGGTCGGGATTTAACGGGCTGGGTCGTTGTCGAAGGCGGCGAATGGTCCGTCGAAAACGGCGTGCTCGTTGGCCGCAACGGGCGCAACTGGTCAACGAATCCCGAAACGACCGGCTCGTGGCTGCGCACCGAAAAGGACTACGGCGATTTCCGGCTCGAATTGCAGTACGCGATCAACCGGGGCGGCAACAGCGGCGTCTTCTTCCGGTCCGCGCCCGAAAAGAACCCCGCCTTCACCGGCTACGAAATGCAGATCGTTGATTTCTTCGGACAGGAACCCGGCAAACACGGCGCAGGCGCCATTTATGACGTCGTCGCGCCGACGAAGAACAAGGTCCGGCCCGCCGACAAATGGAACACCGTGACCATTACGGCCCGCGGACCGCGCATCCAATTCGAAGTCAACGGCGAACTCGTGCTCGATTCCGAACAGACCCGCTCCATGCGCGGCCACATCGGACTCCAAAACCACGACGAACGCGCCGTCGTCCGCTTCCGCAATATCCGCCTGCAGGAGTTGTGAAAAGAGGATCATCCGGTCTTGGCGATCTTCAGTCCCCCGTCGGAAATAGACGGTCTTTGCGGTAGATATGGGGTAGGGATCTGTTCTTTGCAGGGCGCACCGAGTATTCCTCTTTCCTGAAGAAGATGTGAACAGCCCTGCTCGGAGGCAAAGCTCTTTCAGATCTTCCCTGCAGGGGAATAACATGAATAGCCGTGGGCAAGGCCCACGGAACGCGTATCCAGACACGAACGACCCTGACGGGGTCGAACGGAAACCGGTCCGAACCGGTACCGATTGTTCAACCCGTTCCGGGTTGGCAACTTGCCGGGTCCATCTGTTCCACGGGTTTGACACCCGTGGCTATTCACGTTTGGCGCTGCGTTTCGATTTTTCCATGGTTCCCGTCCGTCATTTGGATCGTGGCGATCGTTCGTTGCTTTTGCGGGGGATTCGCGGGAACAAGGCCAAGCGCCGAAGGATCGGCGCGTTCCATATTCGAAGCCGATGGCGGGAACGGGTATCAAGCCGAATCGCTATGCGCGGCGCAGTTTTTCGCGCAGGTGGATGCCGGTGTGCGAACGGTTTTGGCGGGCGACCTGTTCCGGCGTGCCGGCGGCCACGATCTTTCCGCCGTTTCCACCGCCTTCGGGACCGAGATCGATAATCCAGTCCGCGGTCTTGATCACGTCGAGATTGTGCTCGATGACGATGACGGTGTTTCCGCTTTCGACGAGCCGGTGCAGGACTTCGAGGAGTTTCGCGACATCCGCGATGTGCAGGCCGGTGGTCGGCTCGTCGAGAATATAGAGCGTGCGGCCGGTTTGTCGTTTGGCGAGTTCGGTGGCCAGTTTGACCCGTTGCGCCTCGCCGCCGGAGAGGGTCGTGGCCGCTTGGCCGAGCTTGATGTAGCCGAGCCCGACGTCGTTGAGCGTTTCGAGTTTGTCGAAAATAGCCGGGATGTTTTGGAAAAACGCGCAGCCTTCCTCGACGGTCATGTCGAGGACTTCGGCAATGTTCTTGCCCTTGTAGAGGACTTCGAGTGTGTCGCGGTTGTATCGCGCGCCCTTGCACGCGTCGCACGGGACGTACACATCGGGGAGGAAGTGCATTTCGATCAGGATGACGCCGTTGCCTTCGCACTGTTCGCATCGTCCGCCTTTCACGTTGAAACTGAAACGTCCGGGCTTGTAGCCGCGCTGCCGCGCGGCGGCCGTCATGCTGAACAGATCGCGGATGGGCGTGAACAGGCCGGTATACGTCGCGGGATTCGATCGCGGTGTGCGGCCGATGGGGGATTGATCGACGTCTATGACCTTGTCAATATGCGCCAGCCCCTCGATGGCGTCGAATTTGCCGGGGCGCAGGCGCGTCGCGTCGTGGAGCGCGCGCATCGCGGCGGGATACAGCGTTTCGTTGATCAGGCTGGACTTGCCGGAGCCGGACACGCCGGTGACGCAGATAAACGTGCCCAGTGGAAACGAAACGTCTATCCGCTTGAGATTATTGTGGCGCGCCCCGCGCAGCACGATCGTTTTCCCGTTGCCCTTTCTCCGTCGTTCGGGCAACGGGATGGACAACGTTCCGCGCAGGAACTGTCCTGTCAGCGAATTCTTGCATCGCATGACTTGTTCCGGCGTGCCTTGGGCGACGATAGCGCCGCCGTGGACGCCCGCGCCCGGCCCGAGATCGATGACGTAGTTAGCCCGCCGGATCGTTTCCTCGTCGTGCTCGACGACGATGACCGTGTTGCCGAGATCGCGAAGGCGTTCGAGGGCCGCAATCAGTTTCTTGTTGTCGCGCTGATGCAGGCCGATGCTCGGCTCGTCGAGCACATACAGCACGCCGACCAGTCCGGAGCCGATCTGCGTCGCCAGCCGGATGCGCTGCGATTCACCGCCCGAAAGAGTGCCCGCCTCACGGTTCATGCTCAGATAATCGAGACCGACGTTGACCAGGAAGCCTAGCCGCTCGCGGATTTCCTTGAGCACGCGCTCGGCGATGATCCGTTGCGAGGGCGTCAGATCCATCGTGGAAAAAAAGCGCAGCGCCTCCGCAATGGACCAGCCCGTCACGTCCATGATCGTGCGCCCGTTGACGCGGACCGCGCGCGATTCGGGCCGCAGCCGCGTTCCGCCGCAGTCGTGGCAGGGCCGTGTCGTCATGAATTGGCCGATCATGTCGCGCGCGGCGTTCGATTCCGTTTCGCGGAATCGGCGTTCGAGATTGGGAATGACGCCCTCGAATTCGCGGCGGACCTCGACGATCCGGTTTTCGCTGGAGAACGAGAAATCCACCTCCTCACCGCCGCTGCCGTACAGCACGATCTCGCGGAACCGTTCGGGCAACTCGCGCCACGGCTGGTTGGGGCTTTGCTTGTAGTACGCGCACAAACTCAACAGCGCCCGCCGGTACATGCCGTCGAGCACGCGCCGCATGCTCCACGGTCGCACCGCCCCGTCCGCGATCGATAGCGACGGGTCGGGCACGACCAGTTCCGGGTCAATTTCCATCGTGCTGCCGAGGCCTGTGCAGGCCGGACAGGCCCCGTGCGGATTGTTGAACGAAAACATCCGTGGGGCCAGTTCCTCGAAACTGATCCCGCAATCCACGCACGCCAGGTGTTCGCTCTGGATGATTTCCGCCGCGGCCTTTCCTGGCGCCTCGTGCCAAATCCGAATGATGCCGCGGCCATGCTTGAGACAGGTCTCGACCGAATCCGTCAGCCGCCGCTGGAGACCTTCCTTGATCACGAGACGGTCCACCACGATGTCTATGTCGTGCTTGACGTAGCGCTCCATGGGAAAGTCGTCGTCAACCTCCCCGAAAACGCCGTCCACCCGCACCCGCACGAAACCCAGGCGCTTTACGTCCGCGAACACCTTCTGGTACGTGCCCTTGCGCTGGCGGATGAGCGGCGCCAGCAGTTGGACTTTTGTGCCTTCCGGAAGGGCAAGCACCCAGTCCACGATGCTCTGCGGCGTCTGCGATTCGATGACTTTTCCGCACTGCGGGCAATGCGGGGTGCCGATGCGGGCGAAAAGCAGACGGAGATAATCGTACACCTCGGTAACGGTCCCGACGGTCGAACGCGGATTCCGGTGCGAGGTCTTCTGCTCGATTGAAATGGCCGGACTCAGTCCCTCGATATAGTCCACATCGGGCTTGTCCATCTGTTCGAGAAATTGCCGCGCATAGGCCGACAGGCTTTCCACGTACCGGCGCTGGCCTTCCGCGTAGATCGTGTCGAACGCGAGACTCGACTTGCCCGACCCGCTCAGACCGGTAATCACGACCAATTGGCCGCGGGGAATGGACACGCTGATGTTTTTAAGGTTATGTTCGCGCGCGCCTTTGATGACGATTGCGTTGTGGGAATTCCGTTTCATGAGTTCATCCGGTTTCCAGCCAATCCGGTATGATAGACGATCGAATGCGGCGCGAGAAAGAAGACGGGGTGGGGAAATCCGCGCAACGGCTTCTTGAGACGCTTTTTCGCAACGCTCCGGATGTTTTGCTATGATTCGACTTCCAAACAACGGAGGAATGGAACCATGGCGGCTGAATTTCATCATTTCGGGGTACCCACGGCAAAGCCTTTCGCGAACGAGAAGTACATCGCGGGGGCCAAGGTGTTCATTTCGGACGCGGAGAGCCATCCGTACCGGATCGAGTTTCTGCGGTTCGAGGCGGACAGTCCCATGCACGAGGCGGTGAAGACGCGTCCGCATGCGGCGTTTCTGGTGCCGAACCTGGACGAGGCGCTGAAAGGCCAGAACGTGATTATTCCGCCGTTCGACGCGACGGACACGCTGCGGTGCGCATTCGTGATGGACGGCGACGCCGTGCTCGAATTGATGCAAAAGAGATAATTCGCACAGGAGGAACAATCATGGCCATGAAGAAGTTCATCAACGAGCCGGGCAATCTTGTAAATGAGTTGCTGGAAGGATTCGCGCTGGCGAATCAGCGGACGGTGGCGCTGGCCGCTAATAATCTGGTTGTGCGCGCCCATCCGAAGCCCAAGGACCGCGTGGCGCTGGTAACGCTGGGCGGTAGCGGGCATGAACCGGCGTTGAGCGGTTTCGTGGGCGAAGGCATGCTCGACATCAGCGTACCGGGTGAAATTTTCGCCGCGCCGGGTCCGCCGCGCGTGCTGGAAGCGATCCGCATGGCCGCGCGCGACGCGGGCGTTCTGTTTGTCGTACTGAATCACGCGGGCGATGTCATGTCCGCGAATATCGTAATGGACATGCTCCAATCCGAAGGGATCAAGGTCAAGCAGATCCTGACGCACGAGGATATTTCCGGCGGGCCACGCGACAAGCCGGAAGACCGCCGCGGCCTTGTCGGATGTCTGCCGGTGATCAAGGTGGCGGGCGCCGCCGCGGAACAGGGCAAATCGCTCGATGAATGCCTTGCAATCGCGGAACGCATGGAACGCAACATGGCGACGCTGGCCGTGGCCGTGGCCGGCGCGACGCATCCCTGCACGGGCGATGCGATCGCCGAGATTCCGGACGGCGTCATGATTGTCGGCATGGGCCAGCATGGCGAGGCCGGCGGCGGCACGCAGAATCTCAAATCCGCCGACGAGACCGCCGAAATCATGCTGAACGCGCTTCTGGACGATCTGGACGTGAAATCCGGTGAGGAACTGCTGGTTCTGCTGAACGGCGTTGGCGCGACCACGCTCATGGAACTGTATCTGGTGTTGCGCGCGGTCAAGCGCCTGCTCGAAGCGAAAGGAATCAAACTGGCGCGCGCCATCGCGGGCGAGTTTCTGACCGTGCAGGAAATGGCGGGATTCCAGATGTGCGTGGCGCGCATGGACGCGGAACTGCTGGCGCTGTGGGATGCGCCTTGCTGCTCCCCCGCGCTGACGTTCAAGTAGGAATCACGCATGCTGCGGGCGATCGATTACGATGGCGTTACGCGGATGCTGAAGGCCGCCGCGGAAGAGATCCGCGCGAATCACGAATTGTTGTCGAAGCTCGATTCGGTGGGTGGCGACGGCGACCACGGCACGACGATGGTTCGCGCCATGGCGTTGATCGACAAAACCATCGAAGGGCGCTCGGACCGCAACATCAAATCGTTGTTGCGCGACCTCGGCTGGGCGATCATGGGCGTGGACGGCGGCGCGATTGGCCCGCTGCTGGGCCTCTTTTTCGCGGGTATGGCCAATGCCGCCGAAGGCGAATCAGCGGATGCAGGGCAACTGGCCGCGATGTTCGAGGCAGGACTCGCCCACCTGCGCAAACAGACAAAGGCCCAGCCGGGCGACAAGACGCTGATGGACGCGCTTGTGCCGGCCGTCGAAGCGGCCCGCGCCGAAACCGCGTCGAACGATATGGTGTCCATGCTGAAAGCGGCCGCGCGGGCCGCCGATATGGGCGCGGAAGCCACGAAGGACATGGTGGCGAAATTCGGCCGCGCGCGAAACGTGAAGGAGCAGACGATCGGCACGCCGGATCCGGGTGCGACCTCGGTGGCGCTGATTTTCAACGGCTTTTTGAAAGGAGCGGAACAACATGCCTGACAACGACAAATCCTCCGAAGACAAAAAAGATTTCGGCATCGGCATTCCGATGAAATCGCACGGGTTCTACTTGAAAGGTTCGGCGCACCTAGGCTGGGGCGTCAAGAACCGTCTTGCGCATATCTTTAATCCGAAGAGCGGGCGCACGGTCATGTTGGCCTTCGATCACGGCTATATCATGGGTCCGACGACCGGTCTCGAACGGATGGATCTCGTCGTGCCGCCGCTGATCAAGCACGTGGACTGCCTGATGTGCACGCGCGGCGCGCTGCGGACCTGCATTGACCCGCTGGTGCGCAAGCCGGTCGTGTTGCGTTCGAGCACGGGCGCGACGGTCCTCCGCGACCTGAGCAACGAGGTAATCGGGGTTACGCTGGCCGAAGCCGTCGCCATGAATGCCGCCGCCGTGACGACGCAGGTCTGCATCGGCGCGGAACACGAAAAGGAAACCCTCGCAAATTTGGCGTATCTTATCAATGAAGGCGCGAAATACGGCATGCCGGTCCTTGGCGTGACGGCCGTCGGCAAAGAAATGGTCCGCGACTCGCGTTACCTCGGTCTCGCGTGCCGCGTGATCGCCGAACTCGGCGCCCACTTCGTCAAGACCTACTACTGCGAACCCGGATTCGACGAAGTCGTCGCGGCGTGCCCGATTCCGGTTGTGATCGCCGGCGGCAAGAAACTCCCCGAACTCGATGCGCTCAAAATGGCGTGGAAGGCGATCGATCAGGGCGCGTGCGGCGTGGATATGGGCCGCAATATTTTCGCCGCGGACGATCCCGCCGCGATGGCGCAGGCCGTCGGCGCCGTCGTTCACAAGCACGAAAAACCCGAAGCGGCGTTCGACCTGTACAACACGATCAAAAACAAGAAGCAGCCGGGCAACCGCGCCTCGTGACGTCGGCGGATTTGGGAAGTATCGCGCAACGCTTTATCGTGAAAAATAGCGGGAAGCGGATTAGCCCTCGGATAATGTAACAAAATTCCCATAAAAAGGAAGGGAAACCAAGGCATGGCCGGCAAAGTGCGGATTGGATTTGTGGGCGTGGGGGGCATGGGGCAGTGCGCGCATCTGAAGAATTACGCGACGATACCGGACTGCGAGGTCGTCGCGATTGCCGAGGTGCGCCGCGAATTGGGACGCAAGGTCGCCGCGAAATACGGCGTCGATCGCGTCTATCCCGATCATCTGGCGATGCTGGCGTCGGAACAGTTGGACGGAATCGTCGCGTCGCAGCCGTACAACCGGCACGGGGTGTTGTTGCCGGATTTGTTCAAGGCGGGCGTGCCCGTGTTGACGGAAAAACCGCTGACGTGTTCGCTGGAAGCGGGCGAACAGATCTTAGCCGCCCTGCGTTCGAGCCAGGCGAAACAGTATGTCGGCTATCACAAGCGCAGCGATCCGGCGACGATGTATGCCAGGCGCGAGATGGCGCGGCTGAAGGCGTCCGGGGAATTGGGCAAACTGAAATATGTCCGCCTGTTGATGCCGGCGGGCGACTGGATCGCGAACGGGTTTCTCGATCTTGTCCACTCACAGGAGGCGATGCCGGCGCTGCAATACGATCCACGACCCGGCGACATGGGACCCGAAACGCAAAAGGAATACGACGCGTTCGTCAATTATTACATACACCAGGTCAATCTGCTGCGGCATCTGTTTGGCGAGTCCTACACGGTTTCGTATGCCGATCCGTCGGGCGTGCTGCTCGTGGCGCATTCGGTCGGCGGCGTGCCGGGGACCATCGAAATGTCGCCGTACTGCACGACGGTGGACTGGCAGGAAAGCGCGCTGGTCGCGTTCGAGCGCGGCTATATTCTGATTGAATTGCCCGCGCCGCTCGCGTCCAATCGTCCCGGCCGGGTGACGGTATACCGCGATCCGGGTGATGGCGCCACGCCGGAGAAGATTGTGCCTCAACTGCCGTGGATCCACGCTATGCGCCAGCAGGCCATCAATTTTGTCAAGGCCATCCAAGGCGAGCCGACGCCGCTGTGCGGGGCGGAAGAGGCTTTCGAGGATCTCCAGATGGCGCACGACTACATCGTCGCGCTCAAGGGATCGTTGTCGGCCTGAAGCCGTTGCGGGCGCACATTCAGGCCGGAACGGCGCTTGCCGGCAAGAGGCGTCCGACCGCGAGCAACGCGCGGTACTCTTCGACCGTGTTCAGGTTTCGCGGGGCAAGCGAACCCCGCAGGGGAATCGTGTTGACCCGGCCTTGGGTGAACACATCGCGTATCCGCCTGTTTCCGCGGGCGAGCGCATCGCGCATGGCCGGCAGCAGACTTTTGCGGTAAACGGCGAACAGCGGCTCCAGGTGTCCTTCGGGCGTTGCCGGAACCGCGCCATCGCAACCGGCGGCCGCGCGCATCAACCGTTCGACAAGCGTGAAGTCAATGAAGGGGATATCGCATGCCACAAAGAAATTCAGGTCATAATTCGAGGCGGCCAGTGTGGCGGCAATCCCGCCGAGCGGACCTTGGCCGGGCATGACGTCCGGGATGACCGGCAGATTGAGAAAAGCCAGCCGGGTCGCGTCGTTGGCGGCAACCAATACCTCCGGGAATGCCCCGCGAAGTTGATTGCAGACGTACTCGATAAGCGGACGCCCGTGGAATGCGAGAAAACGCTTGTCCTGGCCCATGCGCGTGCTGTTTCCGCCCGCGAGCACGACGGCGGCGGCATTCGGGCGAATGATCTGCGATTTACCGGGCGCGATCCGCGGCTTTTCAACGGAAGTTGAGTAAGTCTTGAGGTGTTTTTTGCGGGGCTTGGGGGTAAGG